>JBBTZQ010000039.1:0-3843 GCA_038061275.1 Patescibacteria group bacterium | reverse complement strand
TTGGTCTGGATAGCGAGCAAAGTTTCATGCGCGCGCTGGTCTTCTTTATGGAGATAGTGCGAGTCTTGGGTCGCGACGAGGGGGATGTCGAGTTTTTTGCCAAGTGCAATAATTCCTTTGCGAACTTCCTCAATACCAGGAACTCCTGGATGATGCATGATTTCTAAAAAGTAATTGTCTTTTCCAAAAATATCTTGATGTTCTAGCGCAATCTCCTCAGCTCCTTTTATGTCTCCGCGACGAAGCGCACGGGAAAGTTCACCTCCAAAACATCCAGAGAGGCAGATCAATCCTTCGCTATACTCTCGCAAGATTTCCTTGTCCATTCGCGGTTTGTAATAGTAGCCCTCGAGCTGTGAGATGGTAACAAGGCGAATGAGATTTTTGTATCCTTGGGCGTTTTTTGCGAGGAGTGTCAAATGGAAGCGCTCATTGTCGATGCCGGGACGTTTGTCGAGACGCGACCCTGCGGTGACATATGCTTCGACCCCGATGATGGGGTTAATCCCCGCGCCCTTGCACTTCTTGTAAAATTCAATCGCACCGTACATATTGCCGTGGTCCGTGAGGCCGATAGCATTCATGCCGTGCGATTTCGCAAGGCTCACCATTTCATCTATCTTTGACAGGCCGTCTAATAGGGAATAGTGGCTGTGGGTATGGAGGTGAATGAACTCTGTTTTTTTTGTTTTAGTGGGCTCCATATGTAGTGAGTATACCAGATTGTCCTGTTGGTCAAAATGTTAGATTGTGTCATGAATTTGATACAATGAAAGCATGAAGAAAATCACTAGAACAAAGGATACTGTCGGTATTGACGAGGTGGGTAGGGGCCCGCTTGCTGGTCCTGTCGCGGTAGGGGCTGTGCTCATTTATGCGGAACATAGTAAGACAGTTTCGAGAATCTTTCCGATTATAAAAGACTCAAAAAAACTTTCTCAAAAATCACGAGGGGAATGGTTTTTGAAAATTCGTGAAGCGGAAAAAGCGGGATTTTTGATATCTTCGGTTCAATTCGTTTCGTCAAAACATATCGATAAAAACGGGATTGCGCCGTCAATACGAAAAGCACTTGCGCAGGCACTTGAGGCAGTTTCTGCGATGGACGATGACAAGTTTAGTGCAGATGTGCTACTCGATGGTGGACTTCAGGCACCAAAAGAATATAGAAACCAAAAAACGATCATCAAGGGCGACGAGAAGATGCTCGTCATAGCGCTCGCGAGCATTGTCGCAAAAGTCACCCGTGACGCGCGGATGATAAAGTTTGGCAAGAAACTCCCAGCGTATGGTTTTGAGAAGCATAAGGGATATGGTACACGTGCGCATTATACGGCGATAAAAAAACACGGTGTCACAGAGCACCATCGGAAAAGTTATCTTAAGAATCTTGACAAAAGATAAGGGGTGGGGGTTGCGAAAAGGGTTCAAGAATGGTATAGTAAATCCTTGATATTTATTATCAAAAATAAGAAGTTCTTTTCAACATTAGACACAGAAAGGGGAAGATATGGGGAATCTTGCAGTAAGTCCTAAAGGAAATCTCGGCTTGATGAATAACGGGCCGTATGTATCAAAACTTGCAATTGTTGTTAGTCTTGCAAACGAGGCGAAACTTTCAATTTCACGAGACTACGATAAGCTTTTTGCACTGACCTATATTTCACAAAGCGCAGAGATCGTGAGCGAGGCAGGAAGCATCACTTTGAAAAAACTCAAAGAAGCATTTCCTGACAAAGAAACAAGATTACTTTCTCTTGAATACATCAGTAGATTCTCGTTCAAAGCTCTCAAGAAATTATCTGGAGCCATTGTGAACTGCTCACAATCAGAGCTTTCGAGGGAATATACAAGAATCTTTCAAGGCAGGATGTTGCTCGAGGTAAAATTTGGCATCGTTGAAATATGCAAAGAACATATTGAACCACTAAGGAACTGGACTGAAAGTCTATCTTTTCAGAGGTAAATTTTCCACAAAATTTTCTAAGGATACCCCAAGGGGCGGTCGTCATGACCGCCCCTTGATTTTTTTATATAGTTTGCTATAGTACGATAACTATGGTTATTCGAATGAGACACACGCGGGCACACACCGCAAATCGCCGATCACACCACGCGCTTGACGGGGCTCGTCTTTCAAAATGCGTAAAGTGCCAGGCTTTGCATATGCGCCATCAGGTCTGCACAAATTGTGGAACCTATCGCGGAAAAGCAGTATTAAAAGTTGTAAAAAGCATCGCAAAGACAGAGAAGCGCGTAGCAGCAAAAACATCAAAATAGCGCGAGCATGTTTTGATTTTTTGTTTTAGGCAGGAATTTCGTACTTTATAATTTCAAAGATATTACATGGCTAACAGGCATCTTTCCAGAAGTATTGTAATGCAGACACTCTATGAGTGGGATTTCCGCGAGGGGAAGTTGACTGACCTACAGACCGAAGAAGCTCTTGCGCGTAATGCGGAGGAGTTTGCGGCTGGTTCCCACGATGTAGCCTTCATGAGGAAGCTCATGCTGGGGATTCTTGAACGACAACCAAAACTCGATGACATTATCGAGAAAGCGGCTCCCGATTGGCCAATTGATAAAATTGCGCTCATCGATAGAAATATTCTCCGTATCGGATTGTACGAGCTCCTCTATGAAGACCGCACGCAGGTTCCTGCTAAAGTTGCTATCAATGAAGCTATTGAGCTTGCAAAATCATATGGCGGAGAAACGAGTGGTAAGTTTGTAAACGGCGTACTTGGAGCGGTTTACAAGGAGCTAGGTGAGCCAGGCAAAGATGAGACAAGCAAGAAGAAAGGAAAGCACGCGCTCGTGGATCCTAAAACGCTCCCACTTGAAAAGCTTGGTGGCGCGGTTGTGTTTGCCCGAAATGGCGATGACGTATATCTAGGACTTGTTCACGACATCTTTGGACATTGGACACTTTCAAAAGGTCACTACGAGGACGGTGAAGATGATAAGACTGCGATTAAGCGCATCGTACTTGAGGAGATCAATCTCCCTGTCGTGCCAACGGAGATTCTTGGGGAAAATGAATACGTTGCTTCACATCCCGAGAAGGGCAGGACGCGAAAGCACGTGAGCTACTTCCTCGCGGAATCGCCGTATCAGGATATCAAGCTCATGAAGACGGGAGGACTTGATGATGCAAAGTGGTTCAAGCTCGCGGATATTGTTGACCTCAAGATGTACGACGACATGCTTCCCGTGATCACCAAAGCGGTGAACATTCTCCTCAAGAAATAAATAGATCAATCATGGAAAAGTTTGCAATATTTGAAGAAAAAATTGGAGTAGTATTTCATGACAAAGCGGTTTTGCGCGAGGCTTTCACGCACCGATCATATATCAACGAAACAAAAGAGCGTGGACTTTCGCACAATGAACGCCTTGAGTTCTTGGGGGACGCAGTCGTAGAGCTTGTAGTGACTAATTTTCTTTATAAAAAATTCCCTCAGTCCAATGAAGGAGTGCTTACGAGTTATCGTGCGGCGCTTGTAAATGCGGTGACGCTTGGGGATCTCGCCATCGACATGGGCATGGAAGGATACCTCCTTCTTTCGAAAGGTGAGGCAAAAGACAAGGGTACGAAAGCACGCGAGATTATTCTTGCGAACGCATTCGAGGCTTTGGTGGGTGCAATCTATCTCGACCAAGGTTACGGCGTTGCTGAAACATTTTTAAAAAACCATCTCCTTGGTAAAACCGAAGAGATTGTAAAAAAAGAATTATGGCGGGACGCTAAAAGTTTTTTCCAGGAAGAAGCACAGGATCATGAGTCAATCACGCCATCATATCGCGTGATACGCGAAATCGGCCCTGACCATGACAAAGAAT
>JBBTZQ010000038.1:1770-5083 GCA_038061275.1 Patescibacteria group bacterium | reverse complement strand
CTTTCTTTCTCCGCAATCTGCGCACGCAAATATTCTATCTCCTCATGCGGAGAAGTGAACTGTTTCGGATAGATCGATGGGGTTTCGTTCTTTGAACCAAATAATGACATTTGTAAGAAGTATAGCATACAACCCAATAGAGAGAAGCTCTAGCGACTGCCGCAAAAAAAAACTTAAAACACCGATGTTCAAGCATTGAATTCTCTTAAAGTTTTCCTTCTTCTTGTATAAAGATAATCAGTTTTCGGGCGTTGTGGTGGCTGTTGTTTCGGGTGTTGTGGTAGCAATCACCGGGTCTGTATTTGTCGCAACGACGGCACTTTCATTATTAGACGCAGAGCTGTCTGGTGCAACAGGGACCGGCACTGGCGTGACAATGCTTGGCGCCGGCTGTGTCGCTTCCCCAATCCTCAAGGTTGCCAAATCTTTCTTTTCCTCTTCTTCTTTTGGGTCAATGACCATGCCCAGAAGCCCCGTATATTGCGTGAGGGTTATTTTTGGTGTTGCTCCTTTTTTTCTCTCTCTTTCCTGCACCTCTTTAAGGTAAGCGATGTCACGTGCGGCGACCTCGGCAAGCTCTTTTTTTACATATGCAGTCAGGTCGGCGCTTCCAAGTGCGTCCTTTGATACAGGGAGCGCGCCTTCTTTTTCCGCCTTCTTCCATTCGCCGTCAATGACCGCAAAAGTGGTGAACTGATACGCAATCGAAAAGTAAGCGCTGTCTTCCTCCACGCCTAGAACAGTAAGGGCAGGGGCAAAGACAGTAAGGTCTTCGGACAAAAATACGGTATTATCCACGGAGACGACTTGCGTTTCTTTGCCAATCAACAGACTGTCCACCGCCTGACGCGCATCGGGGCTTGCCGCAAAAACACTCCCTCCGCCCAAAAAGACAAGGGCAAAGATAATGATCATGGCGTTATTATATTTGACGAAATGAATGAAGTTTTTAAGCATATTTGGATACATTAATCAGTTTAAAGAAAGTATCTTTCCGTCTCTTATTTTGCTTTTACTTTCTGCTCAAGGCGGTTGAAGCGTGTGCGAAGGTCCTCAAATTCATAACGTTGCACAGACCGATCACCAAGGCTCAAAATGTCCCCGCGAACAGCTTGAATACTTTCTTCAACACCTTCAAATCTTTTATCGATATCATTCTTAATTTCCCCTATTTCCTTATACATGCCGTCAAAACCTTTAGCCACCATCCTCGCCAATTCATTAGTTTCTTCACGACCCTCGGCAATAAGTTTTGTAGTTTCCTTGCGCCCATCGACAATAAGTTTTACAGTTTCTTTGCGCCCATCGGCAATAAGTTTTACAGTTTCTTTGCGCCCATCGGCAATAAGTTTTACAGTTTCTTTGCGCCCATCGGCAATCATCACAGCAAGGTCATCAAGGGTTGTATTCTTTTTGGGTTTTGCCACAGTTTTTTTCTTCATACAAGCATTGTATCAAGACCGTGCATTTGACGCAACTGCAACTGCCTTTGACTTGGTTTACATATGACCACCCTATGTAAACCAAGGGAAACTTTTGTAAAAATTACACCACACCATCGCCTTACATAGGACTCACCTATGTAATCACGTTTATGTCCGAGACACGAATCAGCTGATTCGAAGACGGAACGGGAGACAAAGCAACTGCTTCTCGCAAAGACGCATCCCCAAACCGCTCTCCGATACTCTTCCTCAACATCCACGAACGAGCATGTTTTGCGTATGCAACCCACGATACTGTGGCAGCATCTAGTTCTTCTTGAGAAATTAACCCGTGACGCAGTTTATTTTGATATATTTTTGTTCTTTTTACAAACCTCATTACCGTACTCTTCCTCAAGAGCGTGAACAGCTCAAACAAAACATACCCGAGAAAATCAATTCCATTATTTGTCTGTTGCACAAGAGATTTTTTCGGATGGAGCGAAAGGTTAAGTTCTTTTTGCAAAAAATCGCCAATCAGTGATTTTGTACGTGCCAATTCACGCTTGTCTCCGCCCAAAACAACGAAATCATCCATATAACGTATATAACGCTTTTTTCTCAACGTGTGCTTCACAAACTGATCCAGCTCATTGAGATACACATTCGCAAAAAGCTGACTTGTTAAATTGCCGATTGGTATCCCCTTCCCGATATTTTTGTTTGTGCTTTCAACAATCATACGGACAAGCCACATTACTTTTTCATCGTTAATTTTCTTGCCAATCAAACAAAGCAGTATCTCGTGATTTACATTGTCAAAATATTTCGCAATATCGCATTTCAGTACATACAACACCTCCGTATTTTCGCTATTGTTCACGCACGCTCCGCGCAAAAATTTCCTCATCCGCAAAACAGCCCCCTGCGTACCCTTTTTTCTTCTACACGCATACGAATCGTATATAAAACCTTTGTCAAAAATCGGCTCAATAACATTACACAATGCGTGATGTACAACCCTGTCTCGAAATGGGGCCGCTTTAATATTGCGTTTCTTGGAATCATGAACGACAAATTCACGATACCCACCGTGTTGATATGATTGCCGTAACAATTCTTCTCGCAATTGAAGCAAATTCCTTTCAGGCTTCGCGCCAAATTGCAGTATGTCGTTCTTATATCTCTTCCCTTTTCTTGCTTTTACATACGCAAGGTGCAGATTTTCAAACGAGCATATTTTTTCGTATAAATTTATATTATTTTTTTTCATATTTTGAATTACGAAACTACCATTAATCGCGTCTTTGCGAGTACTCGAAGCAATCCAGAGCCATAGATTGCCACGCCAGAGTACTTCCTCGCAAAGACAAAAATAATCGAGTTTCGTAATTCAAAGTTTCATATGCTAACAACCCAAACACGCGGAGTTGAAATTTCAGGATGTTCCCTACTTTTACTGCTCCGCGCTAGGGTTTATATTTTCCTTTTTTGTAATTTTATTTACTCCAAGGAAGGAAAGGTGTCTGGGGTTTAAACGGCTCACTTCTGTTTTTAAAAAACAGGATTCTGGCCGCGGGATGAATACCGCTCGAAAACCACTGAAACGCGCGCAACGAAACCCAATGTTGGTGTTCACATTCCCCGGCGCATTGTTGAGGTTGAGAGTGAAAGCTCCAGAGTTCACGCCATTGTCCCAATTGCCACCGCGGATGAAGCCGCGTGTTTTTAACACAATCCCCTTCTGCTTCTTTATTACAAAGAAGCAGAATGAAGACCGCTCTTTTTACTTTGAATTAAGAAACTCAGTTTTCGTCTTTGCGAGCCTGTACTCAGGCGTGGCAAACTACGGGTGCTGGATTGCTTCGAGTACTCGCAAAGACAAAGAA
>JBBTZQ010000038.1:0-1670 GCA_038061275.1 Patescibacteria group bacterium | reverse complement strand
GGGTGCTGGATTGCTTCGAGTACTCGCAAAGACAAAGAATAAGGTAGTTTTATAATTCAAGGTTTTTATGCTTGCTTCCAAGCAAGTGGTCTTCATTCTGCCACCTGCACAAATTTTCTCCGCCATCCGCCGAGCAATTTCCCTATTTCCACAAGGCGCGTCGCGGCAAATTCATACTGTGTTATATTTATAAGTTTGTAGTCCTTACAGAGTCGCACCAGCACATTAACCGTTTCATATCTGACAAGACATTCTTCAATGAATATATGCTTATTATCTCTTGAAAAATTCGCGCGGATGATGCACTTCAAAAGTTCCAGCACTTCATTCTCCAATTGTATGCCCAAGCTGTATTTATGCGCCTTTGCAAATCTTTGCACGGTTGGCTTTATCCAGAATAGAAAATCGTACGATTTTTGGAAAATGGTTAGATTGTACAACATAGCTTTTGCTTATTCCGTCCGCCGCCTGCGGCGGACGGAATAAGATTATATGATTCAAGATTCTAGATTAACCCCCTCAACGCGCGCAACGAAACCCAATGTCGGTGTCCACATTCCCCGGCGCACCGCTGAGGCTGAGAGTGAAGGCTCCAGAGTACACGCCATCGTCCCAATCGCCACCGCGGAGGAAGCCGCGTGCCAGAGCGGTGGCTCCACGATACCATTGGTCGTTGGTTGTCTTCATGTTACCACAAATACCATCTCCTGTCGTCGCGCACACTTGCCAGCCAGCTACGGGTGAGTTTAAGACAGGGTAGTCATCGTGGTTTATAGCGTCTGTCCATTCCCATACATTGGCGCCAAAATCCCAGATGTATTCGCCGTTTGAGAGTTTATACGTGCGTCTTTGTGAGTCCCATACGGTTGTGCTACACGTCTGCCCGGTGCCGACGCACGGGTCAGTATCCGCGGCCGCGGCGAGCGAAGATGCCGGCACATTGTCCGAATGACCATCCGACATCTGATTGGTGCCCGCCACGCCGCCGTTCCAGTTCCAACCGACATTTTCAATATTGTGCGCTATCGCAAGCCATTCGGGTTCGGTGAGGAGATGCTTGCCCGCCACAATACACGCCGCACGGGCACCGTATTGAGCAATGGAAACCCAAGGGGAACCCGTCGCCTGCGAGGTGGCGACGCCTCCCACGCTTTTTGCCTCATACTTGTCCACGCAAAAACCCTGCTTACCGTCGGCAGGAGATGTAGGGACGGAAATCATCCCCGTGGGACAAGTGGCGGGGTTGTATGCATCGGCAAAGACGGCGCCCTCGGCGAGGATGTTGCCCTGACCAACGAGCCCTAGAGGGTCTGCCGGACACGCGCCTCCAGCACAAACACGAAGGTTTTCGTTGTAGAAACCAATGTCGTTGCCAGTGGTCGAGACAGTAAGGTCACCCAAGGCGTTAATAGTAAGCTCGGCGTAGTTGGTGGCATCGTAAGAGACGCGGAATTGCGGGTTGGCAGAAGTGTCTAATACAGAGAGGCGTCGAAGGGGGGTGGTGCCGATGCCGACGTTGCCGGCGAAGTATGCCGTGCCGTTTTCAAGTATTGAGGCGAGCGTTGTTGAAGCAGAGTTTGAAAAGTTGATCAGTTGGTTTGTTCCCGTGCCAGAGCCCCAGACGGAGAGCTTTGCATAGGGGGTAGATGTTCCTACTCCCACGTTGCCAC
>JBBTZQ010000037.1:6349-12291 GCA_038061275.1 Patescibacteria group bacterium | reverse complement strand
CCGCCAAAAATAGTAAAAAGGGGGCAACAAATGTTGCCCCCTTGCACGTTGCTTCAGATTTCACTTGACTAACCTAGTTGCCTTGAGCTCGAGGCGCGGAATCTAGATTCTGTTCATAGATTCTACGTTTCCGTGCGTGCTGCAAAGACCTTGGATTGCCTGGAATACCCGAAGGTTGTGTTTCTTTGGGCCTTTTGACCCATGTATTTTGTGAACAATCGTCACGATGAATCGTTTTTTCTTCCTTATTGCTTATCATGCGCCTTCTCCAAAATGAACGAGCAAACGTAGCTCTGTGCGACACCTTGCCATATTTAACAATAAAAAGCAAGACGTCGCCCACATTTTCCACATCTGATATACTAACACCATGAAACAAAAAGAAGCCCTCGAGATCCTCAAAATGGGGCACAACGCTTTCGTGACCGGCGCTGCGGGGAGCGGGAAAACGCATCTTCTAAACGAATACATCAAATACCTCCGCGAGAAAGGCGCATCGATCGGCATCACTGCATCAACAGGCATCGCGGCGACCCACATGGGAGGCATGACGATTCACGCATGGTCAGGTCTCGGCATCAGGGACGCGCTCACACCCTACGACCTTGAAAGCATGGAGGAGAAATCATATCTCTGGAAACGCTTTGAGAATGCGCATATACTCATCATTGACGAAGTATCAATGCTTCATCATTTCCGCCTCGACCTCGTAGATGAGATAGCGCGCTTCTTTAAACGAAGCGACAAGCCATTTGGTGGGATGCAAGTCATTCTCTGTGGGGACTTTTTTCAGCTCCCTCCAATATCACGTCGTGGTGAAGAGCCTTCTCGTTTTGCCTACCACGCAGACGCATGGGGGAACCTCGACCTCAAAGTCTGCTATCTTGAAGAACAGCATCGTCAGAGCGACGGTGATTACCTTGAAGTGTTGAATGCCATCCGCGACAATACCGTATCAGAGCCTATTCTTGAACGCTTGCGTGGACGCTACAAGAAAAAGCCAGTCAGCGAAGTTGAGCCGACGAAACTGTACACTCACAATGCGGACGTCGATGCTGAGAACGAACGAGAACTTGAAAAACTTCCTGGGGAATATTTCGAATATCGTATGGAGGGAAAGGGCAAAGACAATCTCGTTTTGACGCTGAAAAAAGGATGCCTTGCGCCTGATGTGCTACGCATCAAGAAAGGAGCGCGTGTCATGATTGTGAAGAATAATTTTGAAGAAAAATACGCGAACGGCACGCTCGGTATAGTCGTTGATGCTACAAACTACGGCATCATGGTAAAGATTGGCGATGGGCGCATCATTACCGTTAAGCCCGCGAACTGGAAGATTGAGGAGGATGGCAAAACAAAAGCTGAGATTATTCAGTACCCTCTTCGTCTCGCCTGGGCGATCACCGTGCACAAGAGCCAAGGCATGAGCCTAGACGCCGCCGAAGTAGACCTCTCTCAATCATTTGAAAAAGGCATGGGCTACGTAGCTCTTTCGCGCGTACGAAGCTTAGAGGGTCTCTCGTTACATGGAATGAATAAAAATGCACTTCTTGTAGACGAAGAGGTGCTTGAAATTGATAAGAACTTTCGAAGTATTTCGCATGAACATGCAACAGAATATCGAAAGCAAAAACTGGAAGATATAGCACAGATTCAAAAAGAATTCATAGAACGCGTCGCGCCCGTAAATGGGAAAAAAGAGAAACGAGATACTATTGATGAGACAAAGAAGCTCTTGCTCGAAGGAAAGACGATTTCTGAAATAGCCCTCACGCGTGAACTCAAGGAAGGAACAATCATCGATCACATCGAAAAGCTTCTAGGGCAGGATGCGAAACTCGACCTTTCCACTATAAAAAAATCAATTCCAAAAGACAGACTGAAAAAAATGACGGATGCACTCAAAAAAGGTGGCGCTGAAGGGGGTGTATATCGGCTTACTCCCGCAAAAGTGCTACTAGGAGCTGATTTTTCATTCGACGAAATAAGGATTGCAAGACTTTTTGTAAAGTAATCAACCTAGCCCGTGCAATTTTAGTTCTTTCCATCCATGCCACGAAGCGCAGCAACGCGTTCTTCGGTTGGCGGGTGAGTCATAAAAAGTTTCTTCCAAAATGAGGTTTTGTCGCCATTTTTAAGAGGGTTTGAAATATAGAGATGCGCCATAGCGGTGCTCTGTCGCTGTAGCCCATGCGGATATGCGGATATCTTTTCAAGGGCTGACGCAAGACCGTCAGGATAGCGCGTGAGAAGCGCACCAGAAGCATCGGCAAGGAATTCACGCTTACGCGAAATTGCAAGATGGATAAGTTTTGCGATGACAGGTGCGAGCAAAGCAAGGATAACTCCAATAATCATAAGGATGAGCGCGAGGCGACCATCACGATTGTCGCCACCGCCTCTTCCCCACATGGTTGATCTTATGAACATATCGGACACGATTGCAATGAATCCAACGAGCACGACGACTACAGTCGAAAGAAGAGTATCTCGATTCCCTACATGCGAAAGCTCGTGCGCCATGACACCTTCGAGTTCTGTTTTGTTGAGCATCTTCAAAAGCCCTGTGGTAGCAGCGACCGCAGCGTGTTTCGTGTCGCGTCCTGTCGCAAATGCGTTTGGGGAATCATCGTTGATGACATAAACCTTGGGCATCGGGAGCCCCGCCGTAATCGAAAGATTCTCAACGATGTTCCAGAGATCAAAATATTCCTCCCGTGTTGCAGGCACAGCGCCAGACATCTTGATAACGAGCTTATCCGAATACCAGTAGCTATAAATATTCATTGCCACGCTGAAAATTATACCGCCGTAGAGAATGGCGGGGTTCTGCAAAATGTAGCTGAACATCCACGCAATGCCGATGACAACAACGAAAAACATCGTCATGAGGAGCCACGTTTTGTGAGAATTTTCAGATTGATGGGTGTAGATTGTTGCCATACTATTAAATATAAACAAGCGACATGTCGCCGATAAC
Source organism: Patescibacteria group bacterium (assembly GCA_038061275.1). Lineage (GTDB taxonomy): Bacteria > Patescibacteriota > Minisyncoccia > Phycocordibacterales > UBA1550 > UBA1550. The sequence goes on along the minus strand of JBBTZQ010000037.1, from coordinate 9,311 downwards.
AGCGACACAAAGATTACCGATATGCAGTATTAGAACTTTACGGCTACTGGCTCGCGAGCCGCTTCGTTGCCTAGCTCGAAGAATTCTTGTTTTGCGAATGAGAAAGTACCTGCAATTAGATTTCCGGGAAAACTTTCAATAGCGGTATTCAAGTCGCGAACATTGCCGTTGTAGAAACGACGAGAAGCTTGAATCTTGTTCTCTGTATCCGAAAGTTCATTTTGAAGTGCGAGGAAGTTCTGATTTGCCTTGAGATCAGGGTAAGCTTCCGAAACTGCAAACAAGCTCTTGAGTGCGCCCGTGAGCATATTTTCTGCTGCCTCTTTGTCATGCACGCTTCCCGCCTGCATTGCTTGAGAACGCGCTTCGGTAACCTTCTGAAATACTGAGCTTTCGTGAGATGCGTATCCTTTTACCGTTTCAATGAGGTTTGGAATGAGATCATAACGACGCTTGAGCTGAACATCAATATCTGCCCAAGCTTCTTCTGTCCTGTTTACGAGCGCAACAAAACCGTTGTACATCGCAACGAGCCAAACAATCACCAGAATAGTGATAGCAACAAAATTGAACGACCAAGGAACGATATTAAAGAAACCGCTTACAACAAGAGCAATGATGCCGACACCTAAAATAACATTCCAAAATTGATTCATGATGATGATAAATATACTACTAATAATTAATGATTCATTATACCATATCTTGTCAAATGCAATAGTTTGACAAGATATGAAAAAGTTGTAGACTATCGCTTGTAAGTCAGATAGAGGAGGTTATCCATGGAAGATCAACGCTATCGAAATACATGCGCTGAAACGGGAATCGAATACACTGGTGTAAAACCAAATGAAGGTGTTATTTGTCCTCATTGTTATAAACGAATAGGAGATGGGGATAAAAATTGTATTACTTTTTCTCAACCCATACGTTCACAACAAACAGTATCCTCAAAAAATGTCCGGGATGTTTTTACAAGGAAACCGCCTCCCAAAGCTCGGGGTTTGCATAGGGGGAAATAAAATCAGCACAGTGTGCGATGGAAACATCGCACACTATTTTTTTAATCATATCCATCTTTATTCCCCTTGCGAACACCCGTTCATTGCATATCATTTCGTTTTCTGCTATGCTATTGGGTATGGAATTTCTGGTTACAATTCTGCCATGGGCGCAGATTATCCTCTCTATAATACTCGGTACGACCATCATTCTGCAGCAAACAGGAGCGGGTGTTGGCGGTGCCATGGGAGGAAGCGACGACAGTGTACATCACACGCGTCGCGGTATGGAAAAGGTGCTCTTTTATGTTACGATTGTCGTAGCTATACTGTTCGCCCTTTCAGCGTTCGTGATGCTTCTCATCAATTAGAAGTAGCCTCACAGAGTCCCAGAAATCCGACACAATTTCTTTTCTTGTCGTGAAGAACATTCTTTCAATCCTATCTCGCGCATCAAAGAAGCGCTTTGCATTCCCGCTTGAGGGGAGATTTTCTCTCGCCTTTACGGAATTCTCCGTTCGTGAAAAAAAGATATTCTTCACGGCTGTTGGTATTCTCGCCATAACGACACTAGCCCTCCTTCTCGAGGTAAATCGTTCGTATATGGTGAAGGTTCCCGCAAATGGTGGCACGCTCGTTGAGGGCGTACTCAACATCCCAGCGCACGTAAATCCTCTTCTTGCGACAAGCGAGATTGGTTCGGAAGCGGATCGCGACCTCACAGCACTCATCTATTCAGGTCTTTTGCGTGTCGATAAAAGCGGGAATTTCATTCCTGACCTTTCCGAAAGCTACAACGTATCCAGTGACGGCTTAGTGTATACATTTATCCTAAAGCCCGACCTTGTGTGGCACGACGGCGAAAAGATATCTGCAGATGATGTGGTCTTCACAATAAAGACAGCGCAAGACAGCCGTACCAAAAGCCCCAAACGAGTGAGCTGGGACAGTGTCGACGTAGAAAAGATAGATGACCGCACAATCACGTTTACTCTGAAAAGGCCCTACGCCCCATTCCTTGAAAATGCAACGTTGGGAATCCTGCCAGAACATATCTGGAAGACGATTGACTTCAATCGATTTGACACAAATAACTACAACCGCGAACCTATCGGCTCCGGTCCGTACAAAATAGACTCGATTGAGACGGTAACCAAAGACGGCGATGTGATTCCCGTATCATATACGCTCACGGCATTCAAACAATTTGCGCTCGGAGAACCTTATATCACAACGATAAAAACGGTCTTTTATCGAAGCGAAGCTGAACTCGAGAATGCGCTTAAGTCGGGCGATGTACAAGCGATAAACGGCGTGTCTCCTGAGACAGCAAAGAAGCTCTCCCTAGAAGGCTCTCGCGTGGAAAACACTCCACTTCCGAGGGTATTTGCGGTCTTCTTCAACCAAAACGAAGCTCCACTCTTTGCAGATGCGAACGTTCGCAAGGCCCTTGCGCTCGCTGTCGACAAACAAACAATTATCGACAATGTTCTCGCTACTTATGGCGTACCGCTCGACAGTCCAATACCGCCAGGATCTATAGGGTATAGTAAGTACGTACCGGAAAAATCAAGAGAAGAGAGGCTCTTAACAGCTCGCACTCTTCTTAAAAAATCTGGATGGAAGTTCGACGAAAAAGCGAACCACTGGACAAAAACCGTAAAGAAAGAGCGAATGATACTTCAGTTCTCGCTTTCTACATCAGAAGCGCAAGAGCTTAAGGCTGTCGCGCAAGAACTCAAGGCTTCGTGGGCAGAGCTCGGTGTTCCTGTCGAGGTTCGTGTATTCGCAACAGGTGACCTCAAAGAGACGATTATGCGCCCTCGAAAATTTGAAGCCCTATTTTTCGGCCAAGTGCTCGGTCGTGATGGTGACCCCTATCCATTTTGGCATTCAAGCCAGAGACTTGACCCGGGACTCAATATCGCATCCTACACGAACACCAAAGTAGACAAGATTCT
>JBBTZQ010000037.1:0-6249 GCA_038061275.1 Patescibacteria group bacterium | reverse complement strand
GTAGGTCGCAACATGACGCTTATCGAATACAAGGACACAATTATTGTTGTTGACGCGGGGCTTCAGTTCAGCGAAATAAACACACCTGGTGTTGATTACATTCTTGCGAATACAAAATATCTTGAAGACAGGAAAAATAAAGTAAAGGCCGTTATTATTACTCACGGACACCTCGACCACACGGGAGGTATCCCCTACCTCATGGACAAGATTGGAAATCCGCCAATTTTCTCACGCGCGCTCACGACGCTCATGATTCAAAAAAGACAAGAGGAATTTCCTCATCTCACACCGCTCGATATCCGTGTAGTAGAAAAGAGCGACAAGATTACTGTTGGTGATTTTAAAGTTCGTTTCTTCTCTGTGACACACACTATTCCTGATGCGATGGGTGTTATCATCGAGACTCCATACGGCAACATCGTCTGCACAGGCGATCTAAAGCTTGAGCACGTAAACGGTAAAGTTACCATGGAAGAAGAAGATGAATGGGATAATGTTACAAAGGGTGGCAACAACCTAGTCCTCATGGCAGACTCAACGAACGTTGAGCGCGAAGGATGGTCACTTCCTGAGAGCGTTGTACTCAACAACATCGAGAATATAATCCGTAACTCAGAGGGGCGACTCGTTGTAGCAACGTTTGCATCTCTCCTTGAACGTTTGATCAAAATTATCGAAACGGCAGAAATCCTCGGTAAAAAAATTGTCGTGGACGGACGCAGCATGAAGAACAACATCGCAATCGCGTATGAAGCAGGACTTCTAAAAGCAAAGAAAGAAACATTCATTCCTATCGAGGAAATGGAGAACTATGCACCGGACCGCATTATTCTATTGGTCACCGGAGCACAGGGCGATGAATTCGCGTCACTTATGCGCGCAGCCAACAAGACGCATAAGTATTTGAAGATTACCAAACGTGACACGATACTTCTTTCGTCTTCGGTTGTTCCTGGAAACGAGCGTAGTGTTCAGAAACTTAAAGATAATCTTTCACGCCAGGGAGCACACATTATTCACTACCAGAACGCGGTCGTTCACTCATCGGGACACGCGCATCATGATGAAACCCTCTGGATCCACAAGAAGGTGTCTCCTCGCTTCTTTATCCCCGTTCACGGATACCACTACATGCTCCGTGTTCACGCTGACATCGCTCACGAATCAGGGATTCCCCGTGAGAACATCGTCATTCCTGACAACAGCATGATCATAGAGATTCAGGAAGAAGGAAAGAAGATTGTGACCCTCAAAGAATACGCTCCACGCGGACTTGTCCTCGTAGATGGATTCTCGGTTGGCAACATGCAGGAAGTGGTCTTACGAGACCGCCAAATGCTTTCTCAGGACGGTATCTTTGTCATCGTCGCAACCTTGAACCTCACGACCGGCAAAGTGGTAAAGTCCCCCGACATCATCTCACGCGGGTTCGTGTACCTTCGTGAGTCACAAGACCTTCTTCGCCAAGCGCGTTTCCTCGCAAAGAAGACCATCGAAGATATGGCCGTGAACAACAAACAAGTTGATTTCGACTATGTGAAGGACCACGTTACTGACGCCGTAGCACGACTTCTCTTCCAAGAAACAGCGAAACGACCGATTGTCATTCCAGTTATTTTGTCCGTGTAAAGTGTAAAAGTAAACCCACGAAGCTCCGCCCTTCGTAAACTGCAAAGCTCCACTTTTTTACGAAGGGCGGAGCTTCGTGGTTTTAGGGCTTTATCTTTTATGTTACAATGACAAATAATATGCCTCGTCCGCTCTCAAAAAAAGCCCTCCTGCTAATTGTTTATCTAACGAGTCTATTGTACTCGTTTAGTTACGCACTTCCTCTATATATAAACTCTTCTTTCCTCGCTGACATGGTGTCTACGGAAAAAGCAGTAGGCCTCGTGTTCGCCGCAGGAGCTGTCGGCGCTATTCTCGCAACGCTTTATCTTCCACATTTTCTTAAACGCTTTGGAAACTACCGTGCTACGCGCATAGTTGTATTGCTTGAAATTCTGGTACTGATCGCATTGGGTATATTTTCAAATCCAATACTTATTGTTTTCGCATTCATTTGTCACCAGGTTCTTTCGACAATTATTTACCTCAACTCAAGCGCATTCCTTGAAGCATTCTCAGATGATGTGAGTACAGGTGGGGTACGCGGAATTTTTCTTACGGTAACAAACTCAGCTTTTGTAATAGCGCCATTTCTTGCCGGCATGATGCTCACCAATGGCGACTTTGGAAAAATCTATATTGCCGGAGCGGCGTTCATGGTTGCGGTGTACATTCTTATCTCAACAAATTTTAAAAATTATGTTGATCCTGTTTACGAAACACCTGCGTTCATCAAAACATTCGGCCATGTTTGGGAGAACCACGATCTTCATGCAATCATTTTTCTCCAATTCCTTCTCAATTTTTTCTACGCTTGGATGGTTATTTACACACCGATATATCTCCATGACCACGTGGGTATTCCAATGAGTCAGATCTTGAGTATCATCATTCCTGTTGCGCTCATGCCATTCGTTATTTTTCAAGTTTATCTTGGAAAGATAGCCGATAGCAAGCTCGGAGAAAAAGAGATTTTAATTGCGGGACTCATTATCATTTCAATTTCCTGTATTACCATTTCATTCATAACCACGGCAAGCGTTGTCGTTTGGGCCTTCGCGCTCTTTATGACACGAGTCGGCGCAAGCGCGGTCGAGGTTACGACTGAAAGTTATTTTTACAAACAAATTAAACCTCAAGATATGCACTTGATCTCATTCATGTACGTCGTAAGATCAAGCGCTTATTTTATCGGGCCTCTTCTCGGATCACTCACGCTCTATCTCGTTCCCTACAATTTTATATTTTTGGTTCTCGGACTCATCATGCTCATCGGTATTCCCTACAGCATGCACTTCAAAGATTCACGATAATGACCCCCGCTCTCTCTAGGACGCCTACCTAGAGCGCACTTTATAGACTCCCCATTTTATAAAACGATATAAAAAGTATAGAATAATCCCGTAAAATAATATTTTTGTTGTGAACACATATTCAAGCGCAGCAAAAATGCCAAGCAAAACATAAGTAAATGGCTTTTCGACTGTCCCAAAGAAGGCATCGAGTCCTGAGGTTTTCGCCTTATCTTCTTCCGGTATTGATGTGTATGCCTTTTGGCGAATGCTTATTGCCTCAATCTCCTTCTCTTTAGCCTCTTTATTGAGACCAAACTGATATCCTTGCCCAAGACGAAAACTTTCAACAACATTTGCTCCCGAAGACATCTTCTCTTTCACGTTTTGCGGGATTGCATCATTTACTTTATTGACCGCAGAATAAACCGAATCGAGCGGTGTCGATGTGCCTGTTTTTTCGAGAAGGCTTTTTTGCTCTTTCTCTGCTTCTGCTATTTTTATTTTAAGCTCCTGTCCATCTGATATCCCATTTCCATCGCTATCCTTTTTTATAGGATCAGTTCCATTTTTTATTTCTTCAATATCAGCGATTGTGTCATTGTCATCATCAGGATCATCGCGATTCCCTATTCCATCAGCATCCGTGTCAAGATCTATCATCTGCTCACTTTTTCCCGCCTCGCTATTTTCAAGTAAAACTTTGCGTTTTACTCCTCCTGCCTCGACAACCTCCACTTGCACAAGTCGCGCGGTAATGACGTGATTTCCTTCTTTTGCGGTGTAATCAACCCAAATATCGCGCACACGTCCTCCTCCAGGAAGAGAAAAGGGCGCTTTTCCAAACGATGCGCCATTGTCAAAAAACTCTACATTCCCCACAAGGTCAGACGTGCTTCCATTAAAAATGATTGTGTACACACGAATCTTTTCGCCCGCAAAAAAAGGTTCCTTTGAGTACCAGATATTTGAGGGAACAAACCCCGCATTTTTGAGTGCGGGTTCCTGTGCGTGCACAGAAAGAACCATCGTAAAACTCAATAAAAAAATAACAATAAATTGTTTGATAATCATTCTTGTAAAGAAAAGAATACACTATATGCACCCAAGAGCCTATTCAAGATTTAAAAAGAAAACGCCGTGCGAGATACGCCACACGGCATTTCCTTCGGAGGTCACTACGCCATCGTATTTGCATCGCACATCTTGCAATTACTCTTATGCGTAAAGATCTCGTAGATTGCCGAAAGTCCCACGAGCACATATATTGTCGTAACTACTGCAGGGAATCCGCCGAGAAGCATCTCAATAACATTATACCCGAACGCCGTTAATCCCCAGTTCAGACCTCCAACAATGAGGAGAATCATGGTGATTGTATGTAGTGTTTTCATATATTTTGTATATTTATATATCCTAATCGACCTTTAATGTAAATTGCAATACTGTCCGAACTGAGAGTAAGGATGGTATAAACCGCGGTTTTGCTACCCCTTCTTTATTGCTCTATTATATAGCGATGTAAATATCCATACGGCGATATATACATACACCACCACTTGAATGAACCCTAGAATTGCTCCGCTCATCGTCACCGATCGTGCGAGCGCATCGGTATTAGTCAAATGAGCAAGCCATCCGAGAAGTGTCATCGCAAGTTCGGGCGCTACTGCAACAAAGAGCGCGCAAGCGATGTATAAAATACCTGCTGTCTCTGCTGCTGCGAGCGCAAATTTCTGTGTGTTTAATTCCATAAAAATATTATTTAGTTATTGAACTTTCGACCTTTGTTTAATTATACACCTACAAACGCTTATCAAGAACAATTGCGCTGTGTATAACTTTCATCAAAAAACTCATATTTCAAAGCTTTTTCTCGTGCAGACCTATTCGGCCTTTATTTCTCACTCGTGAGAAATGTCGTCGGGAGTCTTGGTGGAAGTTCTCAAGCTTTCATCTCGAAGTGCTTTCAATTCTTCTTGCGCGTGCACGGGAGGCGGTGAAGTGCGGTCGTTATTCTCATTACCTATTTCAGTCTTCTTTTCGAGATCTCGTGCCTTGAGCTTATTTGAACCTTCTAGTTCAGACCTGCCCTCCTCGCGAAGTTCTCGCTTTTTATTTTCCACATACTCATATTCTTTTTTTAGGTTCTTAAGTTTCCTCTCTTGATGGTCAAGATTTTTATCCATTCTCGATACGGTGGTGCTCGCGTTCAAAGAATCTGCTTGTGTCGCCTTTCTTGTTTGGGCATCATCCTTTTCAATGTTCATTCTTTGGAGTGTTTGCTCATGAGTGCGTAGCGCATCATCAAATTTTCCAAGTGTAACATTTGCATGCTCACTGTCGTGTTGTTCATCAAACTTGTCGATATGTTTCTTGACGCGGTCCGTATATTGCGCGAGCCTTTCTTCTGCAAGTTGTTGTACTTCGGGCGACGTATTTTCAGAAGCAGAAAGCTTGGCAATCTCGGCGAGCCTACGTTCAACAAGGCGCATATCCCAATCTGCTTTTTCTTGTTCAGAAACGAGAAGCGCGCCGCGCGCAGGCTCGTTTATATTTACTTTAATAGGATACAAAATATTTCCCGGTAGTGCCGTCTCTGCGGCAAAAGAAAGCGAGCCTCCTAGAAGAATACCGAGGAGTACTGTGCCTGAAAGCACGCGCTTGCTTCTCATATGAAATGAGAATGGACTTTTTGCATGCGGAACGTAAGAGGCTGGATGAGCTTCAGCATAGCGAATAAGTTCTTGACGTATCGAAGCCTTCTCGCTGTCAGCGAGTCGTGTTTTCTTTGCTAGATGTTTTATGTTCTTAAGTATATTTTTCATGTTCTTCTTTGAGCTTCTGGATTGCGCGATGAATGCGTACCGATATCACATTTTCTGTTTCCTCACTTATGCGCGCAATCTCTTTTACTGAGAGCCCATCAACGTGACGCATCGTAAGTACTGCGCGTTGTTTCTCTGGCAATTTCTCTATCTCGACAAGTAGACGGTCGTATTCATCTTGATTCTCGATATGTGGCCGTGTATCGTTTCCTATATCAAATCCTTGCTCTTCTCGCATCTGGTCGAGAGACACAACTTCTTTTCTCCTGTACTCATCAATAACGAGGTTATTCGCAATCTTATACAGAAGTGCTCGCGTATTCAAAACTTCTTTGCCTTGAGAAACGTAGTCCCAATACCGAATAAATGTTTCCTGCACGAGGTCTTTTGCTTTTTCTCTGTCAGACAGTCGAAAAACAGCATGTCGAAAAATCGCATCTGAAAACTGATCGTAGTGCTTCAAAAATTCTCCTTCAGCCCCTTTATTTTTCATTTCTTCGCATATTATGACGCTTCAC
>JBBTZQ010000036.1:0-2329 GCA_038061275.1 Patescibacteria group bacterium | reverse complement strand
AACATCGCCTTCTTTAGGAACGCGCGCATCGAGGTCAAGGTAGTCTCGAACACGTTGTGCAAAAAAGAGCGCAACCCCAGGCTCGCCATGCACGACAAAAACTTTTTTGAGCGTTTCTTGCATTCCGCCCACAAACTCAAGGAGCGCATCCATGTCTTTGTGTGCAGAATATCCTCCAATGGTTACCACTTCCGCGCGAACAGATATTTCTTCGTGGAAAATATTTACCTTCTTTACTCCCTCTTGAAGCATGCGCCCCATCGTGCCGACCGCCTGATACCCAATGAGAAGGAGCGTGTTCTTGGGATCGCTTAAATAGTTTGCCTCATGATGCAGGATACGCCCACCGTTCGACATACCAGAACCAGCAATAATGATCTTTGGATTCGGCACTCCTTTGATCGCAATGGAGTCTTGGGAGCTCTCGGTGAAACGCAACTTGGGGAATTTAAAAATATCATCTCCGCCCTTGATCTCATTTCTGATCTCTTCGTTAAAGTACTGCTTGTTTGCCTGATACACTTTCGTCACCTTTATTGCAAGTGGTGAATCGACAAATACAGGAATCTCGGGGATGTGTCCACCCTCAATGAGCTCGTTCAATTCAACCAATAGATCTTGCGTGCGCTCGATAGAAAACGCAGGAATCATGAGTACACCTTGCTTCTTTATCGTGTCTTCGATGGTGCTCTTGAGAAGCTCTATTCTCTTGTCGCGGTTTTCATGAAGCCTGTCTCCATACACCGATTCAACAATAAGATAATCAACGCCGGAAAGTGTAGCAGTGTCAGGAAGTAGCGGCGCAGGAGAATTTCCAAGGTCGCCTGAATATACTATTTTCTTACCGTTGTGCTCTATCTCGAGCATTGCCGATCCCAAAATATGCCCCGCATCGCGAAAACAAATATGAAGTTCTCCAATCGTAATGTCTTTATCGTAGGGCAGAACCTCCCAATTCTCCATTGCGCGTCGCACCGCGTCTTCTCGAAAGAGAGGCTCATGTCCGTCTATTTTTGCCTCGCGTCCGATCACGCGCACTGTATCTTCGAGGATGAGTTGTGCGATCTCTCGCGTCGGCGGTGTGGAATAAATTTTCCCTTTGAATCCCTCATTGAAGAGTTTCGGGATGCGCCCGACGTGGTCCAAGTGTGCATGAGTTATAAAAAGTGCGTCGACAGTAGATGGGTCATACGGAAAAGGACGATTGTTTTTATCGTCGCATATTTTCATGCCCTGGAAAAACCCGCAATCAATCAATATCTTTGAATTTCCCCCCTCAAGCATGTGGTTTGACCCGGTTACCTCGCTCGCTGCTCCAAAAAATCCAAGTTTTGTCATTATATTATTGTATTACGAAAACGTATCCACGCACCGACACCCACAAATAATGCTCCTAGAAAATCAAAGACCAGGTCGCTTATGGTATCAGGAATCGAGTTAATATGTCCCACTGTCGAAAGGGACACTATCGTCTCATAGCCTTCCCAAACAAGCCCCACGCAGAGTGCGACCCCAATTCCCCAAAGGAGGATGTGGGGCAATCCCCGCGCTTGACCCTGGAGTTTCCCAGAAAAAAACCTAAACCAGATCGCGACTCCCGCAAGCCACGCCCCTCCCGCAAAATGCATCGGCATATCAAACCACCTCATGATCCAGTACCAATAAAAAGTGTGGGCGAACATGTTGACGAGAGCAATCACAATAATAGCTACTGCTAACACGAGCGGAAATGGTCGCGGACTCATGCGTAAAGTATACTACAGGAACGGTGACTCAGGAAATGTAAGCCTCTCAAAATTAGAAAAACCCCTACGCAGTGGCGTAGGGGTTTTTCTTAGAGTTATTCTAGATATTGGCTCTAGTATGAAACTAGGTGGGTTCCCGCAATCGTGTACCACGGCACGCGATGATATGAGGATCCCTTGCCAATAACTTAGGAGTCAATACTTCAAATAACCCTATCTGAAATATACGCCTATGCAATTTTTTTTGCAACACCGTTACACACTAGAAAACAAAAACCTTGCATAAAGCAAGGTTTTTGTTTAATACATGTTAAGATTCCAATCTAGAATGCTTCGTCTGCGTACACGTAATCGAAATCTGATTTTTTATATTCAAAGAGTTCCTCGTCTTTAAAGAAACGCTTCACTTCTGCTCGTCCATTTTCAACTGAGTCTGATGAATGCACCACGTTTGACTGAATAGAGAGAGAAAGATCTCCGCGGATACTACCTGCGTCAGCATCAAATCCCTTCGTAGGACCAACAAGAATACGTGTTGCTGATACTGCGTTGATTCCCGAGAGAACCATAACTACTACGGGTGA
>JBBTZQ010000035.1:0-1843 GCA_038061275.1 Patescibacteria group bacterium | reverse complement strand
TCATTTGGGTTTCGTTCCTGACGAAATGATCGTGGTCTCAATGGGTGATCCAAAACTAGGTGCTCTCAAAGACGTATTTCAATGCTATCAAAAAACTGTCATTTTTGTGGATGACAACCCAAATGAATTTGGTCACACTTCTTTTGACGCATGGTTTGGGGGTGTGGGTTATTCGGTTCGGATGCGACGTTGTGACAGTCCACACGAGAATACAGAAAAAGACCAAAGCAATTTAATGATAAGTTCGTTTGATCAACTGAGGAATCTTGTTCCTATTGAAAAGGAGATAGCATGGAAAGTTCTTTACCAAAAGGCGTGGTGATTCGTGACGCCGTGGAGGGTGATATCTCTGCAATCACGCGTATCAACGGAGAGGTATTTTTAGGCAATAAAGACAATATTGAAAAAGCGAATAGTTGGGTCCAAGCTCATGTTGCTGCATTTCCTGTATATCATTACTACGTTATCGAAAAAGACGGTGTGTTCGCGGGGTATGTGGGGATGCAGATTCATGGCGGATTTTTACGGGCATCGCCAGTCATTGAACTTGAGCAGATAGGAATTGATCCCGCTTTTCGGAAGCAAGGACTTGGTTCGATGCTCATCAAAGAAGCGATCTCTCTTTCAACGGAGCTCATAAAAAGACTCGACAATCGCATCGAGAGTCATATTACCTTTGTCGTTTGGGCTTATAAGCACAACGAAAACGCACTCAAGGTGTACGAAAGAATCTTTACCGATGGACGCATGGGGGAGCGCACACAATACGGCGACCGCAAGGAAGTTATGTTGCGTTTGTGCATACCGCTTGTGATTCCCGTACGTGACCAATGATACCAGTCGTTTGCCGCGCAACTTGAAAGAGTTGCGCGGTTTTTTTGCCCACTTTTTGCCCGCATCGACTTTTTGCCAATAACAAGTATACTTTCAATAATGAAGAATGCCCATCGGTACATTATGCGCATCGTCCCAAGAGGATTGAAGCTTTGGTTTTTCTTTATTTTACTATCAATTCCCGTAATTTTGCTTTTTGTAGGACTCACACTCTTTGGGAGCGACGAAATGACATTTGACAGAGAGAATCTCGCAACCTCAACTCCAACAAAGAAGATTGCAAAGGTAAAGATTGTCCCTTTTGACACAAAAGAGTATGACCGCAGGATGCATATCTTGGCGAATTATCCAATTTCGACAAGCACAGCGAGTTCGACAAGCTCTGTTGCTTCCACAACTGTTAATCTTTGGCCTGTAAAAACAGTATACCCAAACACTGGAGCAATACTTCCAAGTAAGCGCATCATTGCATACTACGGAAATCTTTATTCTACGAAGATGGGAGCTCTCGGAGAATATCCGGAAGATGAGATGTTGCAGAGACTCCAAGCCGAAGTGAAGAAATGGACTGATGCTGACCCTGAGACACCCGCGATTCCCGCGCTTCATTATATTGCGGTGACGGCCCAGATGAGCAAGAGTGCCGATGGAAAATATCGTCTTCGTATGCCCGACAGCCAGATAGACGAGGTGCTCCGAATGGCAGAAAAAATAGATGCCATTGTGTTCATCGATATTCAGGTGGGCCTGAGCACGCTTCAGGCCGAGCTTCCGCTACTCGAAAAATATTTTAAAATGCCGAATGTGCATTTGGGCATCGATGCAGAGTTCTCTATGAAGGGAGGGGACCGACCGGGAACGGTTGTGGGAACGTTTGATGCGGCGGATATTAACTATGCAGCGAACTTCCTTGCGCGCATCGTAAAGGAGAACAATATCCCGCCGAAAGTTCTTGTCGTGCATCGGTACACCCAGATGATGATAACCAATTACAAGAATATAACTCCAC
>JBBTZQ010000034.1:0-13552 GCA_038061275.1 Patescibacteria group bacterium | reverse complement strand
GCTTCGCGCCGACCATATTTTTGGCGGAAATTTGAATTCCGAATTTTGGCGGAGACGGCGGGATTCGAACCCGCGAGGGGTTTTATCCCCTGCCTCGTTAGCAGTGAGGTGCCTTCGGCCACTCGGCCACGTCTCCATATTTTATTTAAGTAGTGATCATTAGAAGATAGCGGTCCCTGCCTCGTTAGCAGCTCGCCCCGCTCAGCGGGGTAGAGTGCCTTCGGCCACGTCTCCAGTTATATATTAAGTTATCATAAAAAAATAATAACTTAATCACGCTTCCATTCTTCAAGCACTTTCTTAAAACTATTCCCACCCTTATATGACTTCAAAAGCTTTTCAACTTTTCTAGCTTCACTTATTGTTGAAAATTCTTTTGAACATACAAGACCCCAATCCCCATGCGATGTGGTCGTGCCACCCGTATGAAGAATATGCCTACGGACTCGTTTAGAAAGTTCAAGACACGATCCAGTATAAAACTTTCCCGTTGTCGCGTCTTGAAGAATATAAACGAAAGCCATTATGAAAGTGAGACCCATGTCTCGTTAGCAGCTCGCCCCGCTCGGCGGGGTAGAGTGCCTTTGGCCACTCGGCCACGTCTCCAATTCAAGAACTCTACCACCTTACCATACTCATATGCTTTTTTCTACCTTCTGCCCGAGAATTTTTTCTGTCATTTTCTTGCTTAAAATTTTGCTTGCTGATAAAATGAAACGAGTTTCAGCACACAGAACCTGTCTCGTTTATCGTCATTTTCCATAACAGGAATTTACGGTTACATCTATTATGAAATTTAAAAACTTCAGCACGCTCGTTATCCCGGCAGTGTATATCATGAGCCGTTTGCAGTATACGCAAAAGTTTTTTCTCTTGAGTATTTTGTTCAGCATCCCCATCATCCTGGGTCTCTATTCTTTTATAAGCGAGATAAATGTAGAAATAAATAAAACCCGCACTGAGAAACTTGGACTGCACACGATTGAGCCAATACAGCACCTGCTTCAGCATGTACAGCAGCACCGTGGAATGGCAATCGCTTATTTGGGCGGTGAATCAGAGCTTGAAAAACCCCTACTTGAGAAACGTCAGGAGATTGAACAGGATTTTATTGATATTGAACGCGCCAACCAGGAATTTGTCTCGGCGAGCGGACCAGAAAACCCTCGTTTTAAAGAGACTTCAGCAAATCTTCAAAATCTTAAAAATGAATGGGATCAAATCAGCGAAAAGATAGATAGTGGGACTCTTGCAACCAGCCTTGAAAGCTATAGACTACACACGGCGCTTGCTCAAAATATTCTTGTTGCAATCGCGTATATTGGAGATGATTCAGGACTCATTCTCGATCCTTATCTCGGTACGTATTATTTGATTGACCCAATCATTCGGAGCATTCCGCTTATTAGTGAGCAGTTAGGAGAAGCGCGCGGACTTGGCTCCATGATTTCGAAGGGCAGAGAACTCTCTCCGGACGAAAAACAAACATTTAACTCAATTTTAACAACGGTAAATACGAATGTTGGTTCGTTAAATCGAGGAATGGAGATCGCATTTATAGAGAATGCCTCTGTTCAGGAAAATCTTTCAGGAGGGCTTAAAGACGTAGTTTTACAGACGAGTGGATTTCTTAATTTTATAAACAAAGAAATTGTTGACACCAAGGTTTTTGGCGTACAAAGTGATGAGTACTACCAAATAGCAACAAAGGCAATAGATGGGACATTTGAATTTTATGCCGATACCTCTTCTGAGCTTCTTTTGTTGTTCGATCAACGCATTAAAGAGCTTGAGGCAAAAAGAAACATCATTACTTTGGCTGTTGGATTGATCATGCTTTTTGTTGCGTATCTATTCCTTGGGTTTTATCTTGGGCTTCAGAAAGTCATTGTTGCTCTTAGGCAAACAACGGAGGAAATGGTCTCAGGCGGAGGGGGGGCGAGTATTTCACTTGACACAAAAGATGAATTGGGAGAAGTAGCTAGCCTTTTTAATAGACTCGCTCAAGCGCTGACACGCTCGAACATGGAACTTAAAGAAACTCTGGCAAAACAGCTAAAAACTGAGGAAGCTCTGGAAGTCCGCGCAGTTGAACTTGAGAAGTTCAACCGTCTCATGGTTGGGCGCGAATTAAAGATGGTAGAGCTTAAAAAAGAGATTGCGGAGCTGAAAGAAAAATTACCACCTACATCTTAGAGCCTGTTTAGAACTTCAATGCGCGATGGTGAATGCGAGTATCTTCTTGGGGTTTGCTCGGATGAGCGCTTTCTTGGCAGAGGAGATAGTCGCACCCGTTGTGGTAACGTCATCAATTAAGATTATCGTTCGACCACGAACAAGCGAAGGAGTATCGCAGATGAAGGAATTCTCAAGATTTTTGATACGTACCGTACGTTTCTCTGAGCGCACTTGAGATTTTGTTTCTTTGACGCGCCTGAGAATTGTTGTAGAAATATCAAAAATTTTTTGTTCGCCTTGCGCCACTACCGCTTTTGCTATGAGGTCGCTTTGATTGTATCCGCGTTCACGCAAACGCTTTTTGTGAAGAGGAATGGGTATAATGAGGGGTTTCTCAGACTCAAAAACAAGAAGTTCTTCATCAAGGACTGCAATAATTTCCTCTAAGAGGCTGTCGGCAAAACATTCTGCGACGTCTTTTGCGTTTTTATATTTTAATTTCCATATGACGCGCTTGACCAGAGGGTGTCGATAATCATAGAGCGCGTGGATAAAGCGATCTTCCGGAGGACGGGCTCTTGGAAGGGAAGACATGCATGCTGTGCAGAAATTGATTTGTGTTATTCCGCACCCGATACATTTTTGAGGAAATAAAATGTTGAGAAAAGTTTTCCAAGTAATTTTCACAGTATTGTGGATAACCATATCATAAAGTTGTGCAAGATATGATATACTTATTGTACAACAGTATGGCATCATTTATAGAATCTATTAAGAAAATTTTCTCTCAAGAGCACGGGAAAAGAATTGTTGGTATTGATATTGGAGCGTCGTCTATTAAGATTGTCGAAGTAGAGAATGTAGATGACCGCGCCGTCCTTAGAAATTATGGTGAGATAGGGCTCGGGTCTTTGGCGGGAGTCGAAACGGGACAATCAACCAATCTTCCTCATGAAAAGCTCTCTGACGCGCTCCTTGAGATTCTGAAAGAAACGGGAATTGAAACAAAACACTCCGCAATCGCGATTCCTTTTAGCGCGAGCCTTTTGACGGTAGCAGAGCTCCCCAATGTTGGAGAAAAAGAACTTGAGAGCATGATTCCTCTTGAGGCTCGTCGCTACATTCCTGTACCTATCAGTGAGGTATCGCTTGATTGGTGGATTTTACCAAAAAGAAAAAAGGAAATTCAAAAAGTAGAATTACCACCACAGAGCGGAACAGGCTTGGGTAAGACTGAAGTCATGATTGCAGCGATTCATAATGAAGTTATTGCAAAATATGAAACCATAAAAAAGAACGCGCAACTTTCAGAGAAGACATCACATTTTGAAATCGAGATATTTAGCACGCTTCGAGCTGTTGTTGGAGGCGATCTTGCTCCCACGCTTATGATTGATATAGGTGCGGCGGGGACAAAGCTCGCGGTTATCGATGAAGGGGTTGTTCGTGGCTCGCACGTGGTTTCGTTTGGAGGGCAGGATATAACATTCACCCTTTCTCGTTCTCTCTCAATACCTTTTAACCAAGCTGAAGAAATGAAATGTAGGTTTGGGATGCTTGGAGAAGAAGAAGGACGTGACGTAAAGGCAGTAGCGGAACCTATTCTTGCAAAAATGATTGGCGAAGTCAGGCATTTCATTGAAAATTATGAACACAAATATGACACTAAGATAAATAAGATTATCCTTGTCGGAGGGGGAGCGCGCCTTAAGGGTGTGGATAAAAATATTGCAGAGAGTTTCCATGGAGTGGATGTTTCGATTGGTAGTCCGTTTTCTCGTGTTGATGGACCGGCACTTCTCGGCCCCACGCTTAAAGAATTGGGGCCAAGTTTTGCGGTAGCAATCGGTGTTGCGCTTAAAGCACTAGAAGAATAAAGATTAGTACGTTATACTATTCACACAAGCACCATGAACAGTAATGCTCCCAAAGTTTCGTTCATTCCAAAAAATTCTCTAACACATGGGGACGACGCTTTTAGCGCATCTCGTCCGAAAAGTCTTGTTGCCACACTTGCGATTGTTATTTTTGTGATAACCGTAGGAGTTTATGGGGGACTTCTTTATTACAAAAGCTTGCTTGCTGAAGAAATACAAAAACAAACGGTAAAAATCAAGACAGCTCAAGATATATTTACGAAGTCTCCCGATGTTGAAAAGGCAAAAGTATTTAATACCCGAGCGGAACTTGCGCGAAAACTTCTCGACTCTCACATTGTCGTCTCTCCAGTTTTCGACTTTCTTTCTCTAAATACTGTTACCGCCATTAAATACGAAAGTTTCGCATTTAAGAGAGAAATGGGAATTGATTCGTTGGAACTTAAAGGGGAAGCTCCATCGTATGCATCGCTTATAAACCAACTTGATATAATAAAAAAGAAACAAATTGAAATATCAGGTTTTGAAATCAGGGATATTAGTTTGACAAAGTTTGGGACAGTAACATTTACACTCAAACTGTTTTTTGTGCCGGGGTATTTATCTTACACAAACGATCAGCGAAAAAGTAATGAGGGTGTTGTTTTTGATACACAAACATCCGCATTGGTGAATCCTGTTTCAGTAACAGGACAGCAGGTGTCTCAACTTGGAACAACCAGTCCTTCGTCGGCAGTCCCCGTACTTCAGACCTCAAGTACAACCCTTGATGTTTCGGTCGGACAAAGCGCTCCGAATGCACCTTTATTGACGACCGAACGTACGCCTGAAAAGACAGAAGTTACGACTTCTGCTCAATCTGAATTATTGCCATCAGAAGGAGGAAGTCGCTCTTTCTGGTCATGGATTAAATTTTGGTAACCAACATGCTCAACCCTTTTTTCTCACTTTCCATAATCATTTTCTTCCTCGGTTTTGCGATTTTTTATGTTGCCCCTTTATACGGTGAGATAAATACACAACGAGCAGATTTGCAGGTGCTCAATGAATCCGCGAAAGACACGGAAAAAATTCAACAAGTAATTAACCAGACTTTAAAAAGTTTGAACTCAGTTGATCCGATGGTGATAAAACGACTTGAAACTTTTATACCTGAGACGATTGACGAGGTGCGTTTTGTAAATGATATTCAAGGAGTAGGGGTTAAAAATGGTCTCGCTGTTTCAAACATCAAGATTGAAGATAAAGCCAAGGAGATGAACGTTGGAAGCGCAGGGAAGGGTAGTACCCCTGTTGCCCTAGAGCCACTGTCGCTTTCGGCAAAAAACGCGGGCTCTGCTGCACAGAAAAATAAGTACGTTACGACAAAAATTACCTTTGATGTGATTGCCAGCTATGAAGGATTTCGCTTGCTTGTCAACGATCTTGAAAAGAGTTTGGGTCTCATAAATATTACAGAACTTTCATTTCAGGAATACAAAGAGGGAAAGGTAGTCGCTTCAAAAGCAGTCCGCGAAGGCGCACCAATTCCGCTCTATGCGTTTAAGGTCGGAGTCGAAACGTATTCTTTAAAATAATTATATGAAACCCAAGAATTCAACAACACTGATAATCAACATCGCCATAGGCGTGCTTGTTCTCGCCGTTCTCTATATTGGATACTTATCATTTAAAAAAGATGATAAACTAGAGAAGTCTTCGCAAGAAGCGACGATAGACTTAGGAGCACAGGCTATTTTGACAAGCCAGCAAGTTAATCAGACGCTCAAAGAATTTGATAACTTAAAGCGTTCTATTGTAAATTCAATTGCAGTGTTCAGTCTCCCTGATTTCCAGGAACTGAAAGATTTTTCAATAGAAGTATTTCCAGAGCCGGTAGGACGAGAAAATCCATTTAGTCAGACGAGTTGGAAAGCGCAGATAGACGCGACTATAAAATAATACGGCATAAGCTTTCTTTGAATTTTGAGGTTAGGTACAACAGATTTCTTTCTACTATTACAAATTTTGCATGCAAATTCTTGAAACACTAGTATCAAAGGGGATTCTTAAAGAGGAAGCACTCCTCGGGGTTATTAACCGAATTAAAAACGGGGAAGCTCTTGAAGCTGTTCTCTCTTCTTTAGGAATTGATAAGGACAGCATTTTAAAAGAGAGAGGAGCTTATTATAACCTTCCTACGCGAACTCTTGATGCAGATGAGATAGAATTTGAAGTTTTAAAATATATACCTGAAGACTCAGCTCAACACTATCACTTTGTACCCATGGGCATAGTCGATGGGGTTCTCGAGATTGGTATTACAGATCCCGACAATATTGAAGCACGAGACGCACTGCAGTTTATCGGGACTAAACTAGGTGTGCCATTTAAAATTTACCTCATTGGAGATAAAGATTTTGATTCGATAATTCAGAGATATCAAGGTTTGACAGGAGAAGTTACAAAGGCGCTTTCAGAGCTTGAGGTTGACATCAATGATACAAATAAAGTTGAGGTTATTGCTGACACTAAAAACAAAAGCAAAGAAGGAGATGCTGGCAAAAAGAGCGCTCACATCGTAGAGTCAGCCCCTGTTGCAAAGATTACAGCGGTTATTCTTCGTCACGCTACCGAGGGTGGCGCTTCGGATGTGCACATTGAGCACGCTGGAGACAGTGTGCGTGTAAGGTTTCGCGTTGATGGGGAGCTTTTTACGAGCCTCATACTCCCTGTGAATATTCACAGTTCAGTCGTCGCCCGCATAAAGATTCTAGCTAATTTGAAGCTCGATGAAAAACGCAAGCCTCAAGACGGTCGTTTTTCAGCGCGCATAGATGGACGTAAGATAGATTTTCGTGTATCCACATTCCCTGCTTACTACGGAGAAAAAGTAGTAATGCGTATCCTAGACACACAAAAGGGGATCAGAGATGTTCCCGATATTGGATTCAGTCCAGAAGATCTTAAAAAAGTTGAAGCCGCACTCAAGCTTCCCTACGGACTTATCCTCATTACCGGACCAACGGGGTCGGGTAAATCCACAACACTATATTCAATGCTTAACTCCCTTGATAAAGAAACCAAGAATATAGTATCTCTTGAAGATCCTGTTGAATATAATATTCCGGGTATTAGTCAATCGCAGATGCGACCGGAAATCGGCTATACCTTTGCGACAGGGCTCCGTACAACTCTTCGTCAAGACCCAGACATCATCATGGTGGGAGAGATTCGAGACAAGGAAACGGCGCAACTTGCCATTAACGCCGCGCTGACGGGGCACTTGGTTCTCTCAACGCTTCACACGAACACTTCAATCGGTGCCATTCCGCGTCTTGTAGATATGGGAGTCGACCCTTACTTGATAGCGCCGACACTTGTTCTTTCTATCGCTCAGCGTTTGGTGAAAAAAATATCCCCCGGTGCTGAAAAGCAAATTGAGAACGATGAAGCTCATAGAATCATGGTGGAAAAACAATTTTCAGATCTTCCTCATGAGTTTAAAGATAGGCTTAATCTGGGACGCCAGCTTTTTGAAGCGGTGCCAACCCCAGATTCAGCGACAGGAACGAAGGGGCGAATAGCCGTATATGAAGTTTTTTCTGTAGATAAAGAAATAGAAAGAATCATTATTGCAGACCCAACTGAGCCGAAGTTGCATGAAGCCGCACGTAAAAAAGGAATGCTCTCAATGCGCGAGAACGCCATACTCAAATGTATGGACGGTGTCGTGCCGTTTCAAGAAATAAACACCCTGTAGAAATGAAGATAGTGGATAGGTTCTAAGGCATGATTGTTGTTTTTAATACCTAAACACTATATAATTGGGACATGGAAATACAACATAAAACAAAGAAGGTCCTCATTGTTGATGATGACAATTTTCTTCTCAGTATGTACAGCTTCAAATTCAAAGAAAGCGGTTTTGAGGTGACGTCTGTAGTCGGGGGCGCAGAGGCGCTTGGTTTGCTTAGGGGAGGTGACACATTCGACATCATTCTTCTTGACCTCATGATGCCAATTGTTAATGGTTTTGAATTAATGGAAGCCTTAAAAAAGGAAAATCTGGCACCAGAAACGAAGTTGATTGTCTTCTCAAACCTTGGACAGTCGTCTGATATTGAAAGAAGTCGCAGTTTGGGGGCTAATAGTTACATTATCAAAGCATCCACCACTCCGACAGAGGTTGTGGAAAAAGCAATCTCTGTACTCAGAGGTGCTGCATTGTTTGCTAAAGTTGACCAAAAAAATGGCTAATCTCAATTACAAAAACGATCTTGATAGTTTGATTATGAGGGCACTCTCTGATGATGCTTCAGATATTCACCTTGCGGTGGGGCGCTACCCAACGCTTCGTGTTTTAGGAAATCTTACCCCTTTGATGAACCTTCGCGTATTGACAGCGGAAGACACTATGGGGTATTTGAACGAGCTTATTACTCAGGAATTTAAGGACCGCTTCATCAAAAATAAAGAGGTTGATTTCTCATATGATTTTTATGGAAAGGGGCGTTTCCGTGGAAATGCTTTTATGCAAAAAGGTTCTGCCGGTATTGTTCTTCGTATTATTCCAACACAAATTAAAACACTTTTAGAACTCAACCTTCCTCCTGTTCTTGAGGTTTTCACTCGGAAAAAACAAGGCTTTTTCCTTGTCGTAGGCCCCGTTGGACAAGGAAAATCAACAACGCTTGCTTCAATGGTCGAGCTCATTAATCGCGACCGAGCAGAACATATTGTCACTATTGAGGACCCAATTGAGTATCTTTTTCATCTTGAAAATTCAATCATCGATCAACGAGAAGCAGGAATTGACACGCCAGATTTCAAGGCAGGCCTTCATGGAGCATTTCGTCAGGATGTTGATGTGATTATGATTGGTGAAATGCGCGACCTTGAAACAATAGCTGCTGCAGTTACTGCCGCTGAAACCGGACATCTTGTTCTCTCGACTCTTCATACCAACAATGCTTCGCAAACGATTAACCGTATCATCGATTCCTTCCCCGGTGATCAGCAAGGACAGATTCGCACACAACTTGCGGCAAGTCTTCTAGGTATCCTTTCCCAGCGTCTCGTCCCGCGTATTTCAGGAGGACTTATTCCCGCATGTGAGCTTCTTATCAACAACAATGCGGTTGCAAGCCTTATTCGTGAAGGACGAACACACGAGATTGACGTCGTTATTGAAACGGGAATGAAGGACGGCATGATCGACATGAACCGTTATTTGGCAGACCTTGTTCACAAAGGGGAGATTACCGCTGAAAATGCGTTTCTGCATTCTTCAAATCCAAAGGGTCTTGAACGCATGCTTATTTAAACTCCATGCTTTTTATTTACAAAGCGATAACAAAAGAGGGGCGCGAAGTCGAGGGCGATATTGAAGCTCTTGGAGAAGATATCGCCGTAGCATCCCTTCAAAAAAAAGGGCTCATTGTAATTTCTGTTTCTTCCGCGGACAAAAAAAGAATTTTTGAACACGATATCGCCATATTTAATCGTGTTTCTGCAAAAGAAATCGCGATACTGTCTCGTCAGATGGCGACACTGCTTGAAGCGCATGTTCCGGCACTCAGGTCGTTTCACCTCCTTGCTTCTGAGTCGGAAAATCCCACTATTCGAACGAAATTTATCGCAATTGCCGATGATATTCAAAACGGTGTTGCTATTTCAGACGCACTTTATAAATATCCAAGTATTTTTTCTGACTTTTATGTAAATATGGTGCGCGCGGGAGAGGAGTCAGGAAAGCTTCCTGAGACATTCACTGCTCTCGCTGACCACCTTGAAAGAAACTACGAGCTCATGTCAAAAGCTCGTGGGGCTCTTATTTATCCAGCATTCATTGTTGCGACCTTTATTATTGTGATGATACTCATGTTTGTTTTGGTTATTCCAAAATTAACGGGAATTATTCAAGAAAGCGGACAAGAAGTCCCTTTTTATACGCAAATCGTTATAAGTATCAGCGAGTTGTTAATAAATTACGGACTTTTAATGTTGCTCTCGATTATCACGCTCGGATTTGTCCTGTGGCAATACTCTCGAGGGACTACATTTGTCGCAAAAGCGAAACTATGGATTCCGGGGGTTGGAAATCTTTATCGTATGATTTATCTTTCACGCATTGCAGACAATATGCATACGATGCTTGATAACGGTATCACGATGGTGCGCGGTATAGAGATCACCGAAAAAATTGTAGGAAACGACATCTATGAAGAAATTCTGAATAAGGTAGGGATTGCAGTTAAGGGAGGTGCACCTCTTTCTCTTGCGCTTTCGAATTATCCCGAGATCCCTAACGTGATGATTCAGATGATAAAGGTAGGTGAAGAAACGGGGGAGTTGGGGAATATTTTAGGCAAACTCTCGGCATTCTATCAGCGTGAGGTGAACAACGCCATTGGCACGATCATTTCAATGATTGAGCCTGCAATGATTGTTGGTCTTGGAATTGGCGTTGGTGGCGTGCTTGTATCTGTCTTGATGCCTATTTATCAAATCGCAGGCGGAATATAACTAACACCATAGTTCATTAAAATCTATTGCATAATTGTAGGTGATATAATGCCGAGTTTCCTTGCGCTTTAGATAGTAGACGTAGTATAATAAAAAGCATCTATCATAATTTTTCTTTTGTTATGATAGATGTTGAGAGAGGGCGATTAATGGCCATGTCGCTCTCTCTGGAATTTAAAAAAGAAATTATAAGTATAAATAATTAATTAGTTTTATATTCAAACGAGTATAAAATATATTTTGCAAGATATATGAAATCAAAAGGTTTTACACTCATCGAACTCTTGGTCGTTATCGCGATCATTGGTATTCTCGCTTCAGTAGTTCTCGCATCGCTCAACACCGCACGTTCAAAGGGTGCTGACGCGGCTATCAAAGCAGGGCTTGCGAACATCCGCGCACAAGCAGAAATTACTTACGACTCATTTAGTTGTTATGGCGATGGCGTTGGAACATGTGCGGCAGCTGCGTTTACAACTGGCGCTTGCGCCGCAACAGCAGATACGCTTTTTGCAGAACCAACAGTAAATAGCATGATTACCGCAGCTGCCAAGGCAAGCGGTTCAGCTACTATCGCAGGCGCAACGTGCGGTTCAACAGCAAGTCAGGCTGATTGGGCTATATCAGTGCCACTTAAGGGTGATGCAGCTAAATCTTGGTGTGTTGACAGCAAGGGAGCATCAAAGGAAATTACGGGAGCAATTACAGGTACGGCTTGCTAGTCATAAAATACGTGGCTTAGAAGTTGGTCAACTAAGTAAACAAAAACCCCGCGTGATTGCGGGGTTTTTGTTTTGTGCCTTTTATCAAGGTTAAACCTTGATAAAAGAGTGCGGTTGGTGGATGATATGGTAGAATGATGATATGGATTTTTTGACGCTCGCCATTGTTTTTGTTGTTGGCACAATCATCGGTAGTTTTTTGAACGTTGTTATCTATCGCTATAATAGTGGAACGTCCCCCTTTGAAGGAAGGTCGCTCTGCTTTTCTTGTGGAAAGTCGCTCCACTGGTATGAGCTTATTCCCATTCTGAGTTTCCTTATGCAGAATGGAAGATGCCGTGAATGCGGAGTAAGGCTCTCTTGGCAATATCCGGCAGTAGAAATAATTACTGGTATTGTTTTTGTAGCAGTATTTGCGCAAGGATTACCACCCGTTGAGACAATATATCTTTGCGCTGTATTCTCGACATTGTTGGTTATCGGAGTATATGATTTACGCCACAAAATCATTCCCGATGGACTTTCTGCGTTGTTCGCCATTCTTGCGCTCGTCTGGTTTTTTGGAAATGTGGAATTTGCAAACGTGTTCTCTTACCCGTATGTGTGGACACTCATCGCGGGACCAATGATATTTCTGCCATTTTGGGCGCTTTGGTTTGTATCGGGAGGGCGGTGGATAGGGTTGGGGGATGGAAAGCTAGGACTCGGAATAGGATGGTTTTTGGGAGCAACGTTAGGTGGATCGGCAGTGCTCCTTGCCTTTTGGATAGGGGCTGCATGGGCACTTGCTGCTATGGCACTGCAAAAAATACTCGCGAAAGTTGTGAGTCATAGGTTCCAAGAAACGCTTTCGATGAAGAGCGAGATTCCTTTCGGGCCGTTCCTTATCGTCTCAGTTTTTGTGATATACTTTACAGGAGCAAACTTTTTTGACGGATCGATAAATCTTTTTGGTTTTTTATGAAAAATACTGCATTGACGTCTAAAATTTCAGAGAATCTTTTGTTAAAGAAATCCATGAGTGGGTTTACTCTTATCGAACTTATGGTTACAATCGGTATTTTTTCGGTAATTACGAGCGTGGTACTTACGAATTATCGTGGTTTTATCGTAAACGCAAATTTTTCAAATGCTTCGGAAAGTGTGGTTATAGCGCTCCGCGAGGCGCAAGTGTATGGTGTAGGGACAAAAAAAAGCGCGGTGGTGTGCGGAACCTCAAATTTTACATGCGCATTTGGAGTACATATCGATACGACAGACCGAAATTCATTTACGGTTTTTGCTGATGTGAATGATAACAAAATTTATGATGCTCCGGGAGAAAAAGTAGAAACTGTGAATTTCCCGCTGGGAACAAGTATTCAGTCGCTCAGTTGCGCGCCTATTGTCTGTTCCGCAAGACTTGACGTCACCTTTAAACGCCCCAACCCAGATGCTTTTATTGCCGACACCGCACTACAGGGAGTTTCATATGATTCTGCGACCATCGGGCTAACCAATGGTATAAGAAATTCAACAATAACGATATCTACCGCTGGGCAAATGTCACTTCAATAATATGAAAAGACGAGAAACTCATAAAAATGGATTTACGTTGGTTGAAATGATAGTTTCGCTCGGACTTTTTACTATTGTTTTGTTCGCGATTTCAAGCGCGTTTCTTACAATGGTAAGTGCTGACAGAAAATCTCGTGCTACACGTATCACATTAGATAATCTTAACTTAGCACTTGAAGACATGTCTCGCAGGATTAAGACAGGATATGCGTATGATTGCGGGGCGGTCGGAGTCCCGACCGATTGTGCAACAGGCAACACCACGTTAAAATTTAAAGATCAATTTGGCATAGATACCACCTATAAGCTCACCCCTGATTTGCAAGGCATTGAACGTACTCAAGGAGTGTCATCAGCGATTCGTATGACAGCACCAGAGATAAAGATAGATAATTTGAAATTTATCGTTAAAGGCACCGCAAAAACAGGGACGGGGGACGCCATCCAGCCTTATGTGACCATCCTCATCAAAGGAACGACAAATGTAGGACTTACCTCTTCGGTGTTTAATATGGAAACTACTGTAACACAACGAAAATATGACTTCTAATACATTGCAACACAAGAAAGGATTTACGCTTGTTGAGACTTTGGTCGCAATCACGATTCTGCTTATCGCGGTTGTAGGCCCCATGTCGTTCATGGGGAATTCGCTCTCTCAGATTTACATAGCTCGCGATCAGATCGTTGCGGTGAACTTGGCTCAAGAAG
>JBBTZQ010000033.1:0-5053 GCA_038061275.1 Patescibacteria group bacterium | reverse complement strand
AAATCACCGTCTCCTGTCACAATTATTGCTTTGTCGTAGTTTGGATATTCTATCATCGCATGGAGCACCAATTCGGCATCGCAGTTGCCCTTTGTCGACCCATCTTTGTATTCGAGTGTTGGTTTGAAAATGCAAAGAAAACCTGCTGATTGCAAAGAGATATACAATTGATTGTTTCCCTCAATGTATCCAATGAACAAAAAAGCTTTCGTCACGCCATACTTTTCCTTAAGGTAAACGCGGAAACGTGCAAAATCTAATTTCCACCCTTGATCTTGAATTGCAAGATTAAGGTTTTGACTATCTATAAATGCATAATTTTTGAGTTTCTTGTTCATATTTTGTCTAGTAAATAGCGCCGACACTGGAAATATTAACAGTTTGTGTTAAGCTCTCTGAAATAATTACGACTGTTGTTGCAGTAGTAGTACCGGATATTTTGTTGAAAATTATGTCTTTGAAATTGGCGTCTGTGGGATCAGAAAAAGTAATGCTTTTTGAAAGCGTTGTTGTGGCGACCGAAACCGTAGTTCCGTCAGCGTATGTTGTGCCTGATGTTGAAAAAAGCACATAGTAGTCGTCTGGTGTGCCGTTCACAAAATGCCCTCCCCATTTGAAACCGCCCTCCCCGGTCATTGCTTTTGACTGCATGTGGCGCAAATCTGCAGCTATCGTTTGCGACGTAGAACTCAGTTCGACAGTTTTTCCAAAGTTGCGATACATTCCACTCCCCACAACCGCAAGTGTAACGACAATAGCGATGACAATGAGGAGTTCTAGTAACGAAAAACCACGAGAAGCTTTCATGTTAAACAAAGTTACCTACTAGTTGATAAATAGGTAGGATAATCGACACTGCAATTGCGCCAACCAAAAGTCCCATGACGAGAAGGAGTGCCGGTTCGAGAATGGCCGTAAGGTCTTTCAAGGTGTTATCAACCTCTTCCTCATAAAAGTCTGCAAAGGTTCCCATAATCTCATGGAGCGATCCGGTACGCTCTCCCACAACAATGAGACTAATTAGGAGATGCGGAAAAAGATTGGGGAACTTGCCAAGCGATTCGGATATAGGGAGGCCGTTTTCCACCCCAAGGATAGCTTTCTTGATAGCAATTTCGTAAGCATGATTACCAATAGACTGAGACGAGAGCTCTAGCGCTTCGATGGCGGATATACCGCTTCCTATGAGATTCCCGAAGGTGCGTGCGAACCGCACCAGTGCGACCTTTTTTACAAGATTATTTGCTACGGGCATGTGAGAAATTATCCAAAAGAAAAACTTTTTGCCCGTATTGGTCGTTCGGAAAAATACCAAGAACCAAACGAGTGCCGCCAAAACCGCGATATCAAGGGTGAAACTCCATGTAAGAATCTTTGAAATATTGAGAAAAACCTCAGTGATAAACGGTAACTTTACTCCGCTTGCAGCAAATGATGCGGTGAGACGCGGAAGCACAAAAATTAACAAAAGAATCATCACCGCCGTAGCAGCGACGAGAAGAATAATCGGGTACGTCAACGCAGATTTTATTTTGCTTCTGAGTGTGTATTCTTTGGAGAGATAACGTCCGAGTTCAGCAAGTGTCTTGTCGAGTTGCCCCGACAGCTCCCCTGCTTTAAGCATTCCCATAAAGATTGGCGGGAATGAATCTTTGTATTTCTCAAAACCGCTTGAAAGCGGTTGTCCGTTTTTTATAGATGCTTGCGCCTCATGCAATACTCTTTTCATCATCTTTTTTTCAGTATCGGCAATGAGAATATCGAGAGACTCGACAATGGAAAGCCCTGCTTTAACGGTCGTAGCGAGGTTGCGAACAAGAAACATCACATCGATAGGATTGAGTCGTTCAAAAAAAGTGAACTCGAGAATCCCTCCGCCCTTTCTACGCCCACGAAGCTCCTCGACAGAAACAGGGGTGAGGTCGCGTTTAACGAGGTATTGGATTACTTCATCGCGCGTGGTTCCATCGTACTCGCCGTGCGTGGTTACCCCTTCACTATCGTATGCTTCGTAAATAAAAGTAGACATATTTTTTTCTTTATTCTGATACCACGCGGAGTATTTCCTCAATGGTGGTAACTCCTATCTCTACCTTTAAAAGACCGTCCTCAAACATAGTGGTCATCCCTGCGCCGATTGCCTGTTTACGTACTTCAGAAACGGGCGCCTCGCGTAAAATAAGCTCGCGAACGGCATCAGTGACACGAAATAATTCAAAGATACCCACCTGTCCTTGAAAACCGGAATTACCACAAACTTTGCACCCCTTGCCCCGGAAAAGTGTAGTAGGAATACTTTTTATCTCATCCCCCGAAAGTGCGACCTGCGCTTTTATGAGACGAGTGATTTCCGGACTTGCTGGATAGGATTCGATGCACGCTGTACAAATACGGCGGACGAGACGTTGAGCAATGACGAGATTGACCGTAGATGAGAGTAAGAATGCCGGCGCACCCATATCAAGGAGACGTGGGAGCGCAGACGGCGCATCATTGGTATGGAGCGACGAAAGTACAAGATGCCCTGTAAGTGCTGCATGAACCGCTATTTCTACCGTCTCATTGTCACGGATTTCACCAATCATGATAATGTCTGGGTTTTGACGAAGCAGAGCGCGGAGACCGTTTGCAAAAGTAATTCCTGACTTCGTGTTTACTTGTGTCTGGTTCACGCGAGAAAACTCGTATTCAATTGGGTCCTCAATGGTCGTAATATTGACCGCTGGCGTATTTAAAATATGAAGAATCGCATAAAGCGTAGTGGTTTTACCGTGCCCGGTCGGACCTGTCACCAGAATCATTCCATGCGGTTTTTTGATCTCGCTTTGGAGAATTGCGTTTCCTTCTTCAGAAAGACCTAGGTCTTTAAGAGTAAGCGGACGTGCCGAACTTTTCAGGAGGCGCATTTCGACCTTTTCCCCGTGGAAAACCGGCATGATGTTTACACGCACATCGATGTTCCCACCGTCCTCCATTTCAAAACGAAAGCGACCGTCCTGGGGCACGCGGTGCTCGTCTATCTGAAGGTTGCCGAGAATCTTTACACGCGCCACAAGGATAGTCGCGATAGCTTTAGGTAGGCTTAATATTTCCGCCATGATGCCATCTATGCGAAATCTCACAAGGAGCTCGCGTTCAAGTGGCTCAAAGTGTATGTCTGAAGCATTGAGTGTTATCGCACGCTCAACAATGTTGTCGAGTATCATAACTATGGGTACCGCAGTTGCTGTCTTTGAAAGATCTGTGTCGCTCGCTATAGCCAAAGATTGCTCTATGTTTTCAGAAATGATCTGATCAAACTCCATTCCAATCTTTTTCTTGTAGTGTTTGAGTCCGTAGCGCAAACTAGAAAAAGTGGTGAGGTATGGTTCGACCCAAACACCGAGCTTTGCGCGCACATATTCAATCGTATCATAATCAAACGGGTCGAGCATCGCGAGTTTGGCTGTCTCTTTTTCTTTATTGAAGCCAAAGAGCACGACATTTTTCGCCTTGGCATAAACCTCGGGTATGAGCTCCAATGTTCCAACATCAATCGTTTCTTTTATCAGATTCACTACGGGCGTATTGTAATAAGGGCTCAAAATTTCTGTAAAATAATCCTCGGAAACCTTCCCGCCTCCGATTAGAATGTTTGGAATAGATTGTCCAGAACGACGCGCCTCCTCGTGCGCGGAAATAAAATCCTCATTGCTTACGAGTCCTGATTCAAGTAGGATTGATTTTAATTTTTCTTCAGCGATATGCATTAGCTTTAGTATACCACGCGGAAAAAAGAATACAGAGTGCTAGGTGTGGAAATCCATCCCCTTGTCGTCATTGCGAGCATAGCGTGGCAACCCATCCCCTCGTCGTCATTGCGAGCGTAGCGTGGCAATCCAGCCCCTCGTCGTCATTGCGAGGTACGAAGCAATCCAGCAACAGCATCGTCATTGCGAGCGTAGCGTGGCAATCCATTCCCTCGTCGTCATTGCGAGGTACGAAGCAATCCAGCAACCTACAACTCAGCATACAAGTCCCGCCACTCTATGTTCTCCTGCTCAATCAGCTTCACCTTGTTTTTTCGCGAGCCTGCTTTAATTTGTTTCTCTCGCATAATCGCACCCTCCATCGAGTCCCCTACTTCATAGTAAACAAGTGTGTGCACGAGATACTTTTTAGTAAAGCCCCCAATCATCCCCTCTTTGTGTTCATTCACTCGCTTCTGCAAGTTGCTGGTCACACCCGTGTATAATGTGCCATTCTTTTTGCTCGCGAGAATATATACGCAGGGAATCTTTTCAAAGTATGTGGTCATATATAAATGATAGCATTAACGACACGAAAAATGCGTGGATACTGGATTGCTTCGTACCTCGCAAAGACATAAAATACAGCATCCCCTTGTCGTCATTGCGAGCGTAGCGTGGCAACCCATCCCCTCGTCGTCATTGCGAGCGTAGCGTGGCAATCCAGCCCCTCGTCGTCATTGCGAGGTACGAAGCAATCCAGCAACAGCATCGTCATTGCGAGCGTAGCGTGGCAATCCATTCCCTCGTCGTCATTGCGAGGTACGAAGCAATCCAGCAACCTACAACTCAGCATACAAGTCCCGCCACTCTATGTTCTCCTGCTCAATCAGCTTCACCTTGTTTTTTCGCGAGCCTGCTTTAATTTGTTTCTCTCGCATAATCGCACCCTCCATCGAGTCCCCTACTTCATAGTAAACAAGTGTGTGCACGAGATACTTTTTAGTAAAGCCCCCAATCATCCCCTCTTTGTGTTCATTCACTCGCTTCTGCAAGTTGCTGGTCACACCCGTGTATAATGTGCCATTCTTTTTGCTCGCGAGAATATATACGCAGGGAATCTTTTCAAAGTATGTGGTCATATATAAATGATAGCATTAACGACACGAAAAATGCGTGGATACTGGATTGCTTCGTACCTCGCAAAGACATAAAATACAGCATCCCCTTGTCGT
Source organism: Patescibacteria group bacterium (assembly GCA_038061275.1). Taxonomy (GTDB): domain Bacteria; phylum Patescibacteriota; class Minisyncoccia; order Phycocordibacterales; family UBA1550; genus UBA1550. The sequence continues at coordinate 90 of JBBTZQ010000033.1, read as the reverse complement.
CATTGCGAGCGTAGCGTGGCAACCCATCCCCTCGTCGTCATTGCGAGCGTAGCGTGGCAATCCAGGATTCGTGGTACGTACTCTGGATTG
>JBBTZQ010000032.1:0-16497 GCA_038061275.1 Patescibacteria group bacterium | reverse complement strand
TACTTCTCTTTTGTTTCAATATCCAAACTCAAGAGAGCTTTTAATTTTTCTGCAAGATCATGTGCATCGTCTTCTTTGAAAAGAAACCTGTCGTTTATTTGTCCCTTGAGATTACGATTCGAAGTGAGGACAAGGCTCTCGCATGCCATTGTTTCAAAAATTGTCTTGTCATACATCCCGCTTGGACTCGCATTGATAACAACATCATGCAGTCCATAAATGTGAGGTGTTTTATTGTTGGGAATCCCTTTTTTAAAGGTGACATGGTTTCCTAAAGAATATTTTTGCACTTTTTCCTTCAGTGAGTCTAGGTAGGGAACGTCTTGAGGAAGGGGGTCTCCATAAAAATCAGCAGTAAATGAAACTCCTTCATTTTGCAGAAGGCTCAACGCTTTAATAATGAGATGGGGTTTCTTTGATGGAGAAATGCGCGCAAGAAATAAAATAGAATTCTGCTTCTTCGCAACTTCGTTGTCTTTTTTAAAGAGCTCCGTGTCGATGCCAACCGGCATCAAGACAGTTTTTTTTGATTGCGCGGTAAACGAATATTTCGACGTACAAAATATCTTATCGGAAAGCATCATCGCAATGCGAGTCAACAAATTGCCAGCATAATGATTTCGCCACATCGTTATTTTTTTTCCGAGGAGCTTCCATGGTATCCCCCCAAGGAGCACGTACTCCTGGTTCATGTGCACGAACACTGTATCATAATTTTTGCGCTCACGCCAAATGAGGCGGTAAAAACGAGTTATGTATCTTAACTTTTGCAATTGCTCCTCAAGGACTGGGCTCAATGTTTTATGTCCAAGACACGAACCAGCTGATTCGAGGTCAGACCTTTTCCGCAATTCTTTGTCGAGTGAAAACACGCGCACATTTGCAGGCAGGTGATACTCCCCAACCCCGAGCGCAATGACGGTCACTTGCTCTGCGTGCTTTGCAAACTCCTTGATCCATCCATGTAAAAAACCGAGGATATCGTCGTTTTGATCGACTTTTTGAGTAAGGATGAGAAGTTTCATAATTAAAAATTTGCAAGAAAAACCACTTTGACTGTTTCTACTTATTACTGATTGCAAGAAAAGCCTCAAGATCGACAGTATGGGGGCAAAGTACAACTTTTTTGCTTTTTATGCGAAAACTATTTTCTGAAGGTGTGAGAATAACAGAAGCAAGCTTTTCTGCAATACGGAGTTTCCAGTCTACAAATTTATGGCTATACCATAGCACAACTTTTTTCCCAAGAATGTGCCAGACGACACCTCCCATCACAACCCAAACTGGAGCCATGTGCACAAACACAGTATCGTAATTTTTACGTTCTCTCCAAATGTAGCGATAGAAGTTAAGTGCGTATTTCAAGCGTGATTGCCTTTTTTCTTTGCCCAAAGAAAATACGGAAACATTTTTGGGTATATTATGTTCATTTTCTTCAAGACAAATAATAGAAAGCTTCTCGCAGTAAGGAACAAAATCAAGGATTCTCCCGTGGAAATACCCAAACATCTCATCATTCTTGTCTATTTTTTCAGCTATCAATAGGATCTTCATATGATTATTATTTATTCCACCTTTTTAAATTTGGGATTCTCAAGCATATCATTATATACCCCCTGAAGAAGGTTCAGGTTCTTTCCACTTTTCATTAAAAGTTCTATATTCTTGTCACGAAGTGCGTCCAAAATATTCAAGCCGAGCTCATCACCCACTACTTCACGATATGCGTCATGGATTGCGGCAAAGTCTTTTATAAAACAGTGACCTCCCGCGCCCCTACCACCATCGTGAACAGGTTGCATGTGCGAGGAACCAATGCGTGGATCTTTGGTCATTGATTCAGCAATGACATCCCAATCGCATTCATACTTTTGAGCAAAATCGTAAAGCAAGTTCATGTAAAGAACCTTCCAGTATAGGAAATTATTTCCACCGTATTTTATAATTTCAGACTCATTAGAGCTGCAAACTTTTTCATAAGGAGCTTTTGGCAATATCTCCATTACCTCGTCTGCGGCTTTTAACCATTTCCCTTTATTCTCTGGAACACCAATAATATTTCTATCGGGATTGTCAACATCATACCGCGCAGAGACTTCACGTAAAAATTCTGGAGAATGAAGAATAATGACATCTGGGTTTTCTTTTTGAAGCGCCTTTGTTGTTCCTGGTAACAAAGTCGATTTTATTACTGCAATTTTTCCTTTCCCAACAGCCTGTAGCGCATCTCGCACGATACTGTCATCGAAACCCTCGGGGGTAGATGGTGTAGGAACTGCGATAAAAACGATGTCACATTGTCTAATTTTATCCTTGTTTTGAATATACGAAATCTCTTTACTATATCTGACAATATTATGACCTCGATCCTCAAAACTGTCAGCGTAATTTTTCCCAATCCATCCTTGCCCAATAAATCCTATTTTCATATTAGCTTCATATTAGCAGAAATATGCCTTTTTACGAGCATCCTCCCACGATTTTTTGTACCCTGCGAGATATTCTTCTTTTGTGGGGAGTTTCGGAAGTGTTGCAGTAAGGTTTACACCCCCTGAAATGACCCTTGCGATTGCACGCTCAAGCGCTTCCTTGTCGCCTACAGGCACCACAAGACCGTTCTCGCCATGAAGTACGACATAGCCCGCACATCCCACATCGGTCATCACCACAGGGCATTCTGAAGCGAGCGCTTCGATGGCGGTCATGCCATACCCCTCATAGTTTGAGGTAATGAGAAACATGTCCGCGGACTTATAGTATGAAGCAAGATTATTCTGCCATTCTTCAAATATAATATTTTTCACGAGCCCCAAGTCATGAACTAATTTTTTTAGATACCCCTCCTCGTGTCCGCTTCCCGTAATGATAAGCCCCGTTTTTGGATATTTTATTACAACATCCTTCATAGCGCGTATAGCAAGCGAGATATTTTTTTCAGTGGACAAACGAGACGCCATGAGAATATGTTTCTCAAACTGTGGATACTTAACCTTTAGGCTGTGTGAAATTTTTGCATTCGTATATTTCTCAACGTCGACAAAAATAGGAAGAACCGCGATGAGTGTCTCTGTGTTTGTCACTCCCTGTAGAGATCTCTTTATACGCTCTGAAACAACGCGTATCGCATCGGCGCGCCGAAGAAGAAATTTTGCAAGAAATACACGTTTTCGGTTTATAACAGATTCACGCGAAAAATAGGGGCTTAAAAAATCCGTATGAACTTGAAGGTGAAGTTTTGCTTTAAGCACACGAGAAAGAATAAAAGCGACGAACCCTACCTCAAATGGGTCCTGTGCAGTAACCACATCAATCTTGATTCCGCGTCGCTTGAGCTTCGTGCCCTCTCGTACCGCATGATATATATACCCCCATCGTGTGCGCGCATTCGTAGGATAAAGAAAAATATTGTGCGCAAATGAATCCTCATGAAAGCCTTGTGACTTCTTTGTAAATACGATGACATGAAGTTCATCTACCAAGCGTCCATAATCAAGGAGGCGAGAACGCACCGCGCTACTCTCTTCAAATACTTTTCTATCCGTAGAAATAGCTAAAATTTTCATGATTTTTAAGCGAGTTGCTGAGCTAAATTTTGGAGCATCCGCTCATTTGTAAATTCTTTTATTTTATCTTTTGCAGCATATGAAAGCTCTCGTGCGAAATCATTTTTGTCGTGAAGTTCAGTAATGGCTCTCACAAAAAGTTCGGCATTGTCATAAGGAACAAAAATACCATTTTTTTTGTCTTCAATAATTTCTATATTCCCCCCAACTGGCGTGGTTATTATAGGCGTCCCCAACGCCATAACTTCAAGAAGTTGGTGTGAAAAACCCTCATATGAAGTATTCAGTACAAACACATCACTCGCCGTAATATACTCAAATAGATCTTCTTGTGTGAGTTTTCCAAGAAGTGTCACGTAGTTATTCAATTTAAGAACTTTTATCTTTTCTGCAAGAAGCTCGTGGTCCGGACCATCTCCTGCAATATACAGATGAGCATTTGGAATTTTACTTGAAATCTCCTCAATTATTTCTATAAGCATCGAAAACCCTTTCCATGGAACAAGCCGTCCTACGGAAAGAATACTGAAATATTCCATACCCAATTTTTCACGGATTTCTTTCTTTGAGACTCGGGTCGTTGGCGCATCAAAACCATTATAAATAAGTGTGATTTTGTGTGAAGGAATACCCCAATTTATTATTATATTTTTTAGATAATTACTGGGGGTAATTATTTTGTCAGCACCACAAACAACATGATATTGAATAAATTTCAATATACGAACAAAAAGTGGATACTGTGATTGAGATTGAGTAGAAAAAACATCGAGTCTGTCCTTTACGCCAAATCGCTGGACTCCTTGCTCCCATGCATAATCCCCAACAATCTTTAAGTAGAATTTTTTTCTTAAAATCTTTGCAACGAAAAAAGCTGGAAGTCCAACACTCACTGGATCTTGTGCATAAATCATATCAGCTGAAATGCCTTTATAAAAAAGCGCTACAAAATAGACAATGTGGCGTATAAATTTTGGCAACTTCAGGAAGTCACCAAAATTTACAACGTCAACGGAAAAACCATAATGTGGAAGCTCTTTGGATAAGAGAAAGCTGTACGTAGCTGGGCCACCAATCTGTGGAGGAAAGATGCCAGTTGCAATAAGAATTTTTTTTTGCATAAGCTGTTCCCCTTTCTTAAAAAAGTTTTCCGTGAATCTTTTCTTTATACCAGGCAATCTCCTCAGAAAGACCCTCTTCAATACTGACTTTTGGGTTATATCCGAGAACTCTTCGAGCTTTCTCAATATTTGCTCCAGTTTCTTTTTGATCACCTTGTCGACGTGGAACAACGACAAGTCGTGCCGACTTACCCATCAAGCGCTCTATTGTCTTGATTCCCTCTCCTGTAGTCACCGTTTGATCTGTACCAATGTTAAAAATCTCACCGACGGTTTTATCAAGATTTTTTAGAACCAAGTCACAAGCATCAACAATATCTTTGATGTTGCTGTAGCTCCGCACATGCTGCTCAGAGCCCTCGTAAATATTAAAATCTCTTTCCTCAAGAATACTTCGAATGAGTTTATGGTATAGTTTTTCTGGCCTTTCGCGCGGTCCATAAACAGAAAAAAGGCGAAGTACGGTTACAGGGAAGCCAAATTCTCGATAATATGACAATGCAAGTTGTTCAGCAGCAAGTTTGGTCACACCGTAAATCGAGGTGGGCTTCACCTCAACAGTCTCATCTCCATATGCAACAGAACCATAAACAGATGATGTGGAAATATGTATAAAACCTTTCAACGCTACATTTATTTTTGATGCCTCAAGAAGACGATACGTTGCTACGATATTATTTCTAACATAATCTTCAAAATCCGTCGTAGACAAAATTCCTGGCTGTGCTGCAAAATGAAAAACGACGTCAACTTTCTCCAAAAAAGGCATTAAGTCGTCTGTAGCTAAATCTGCCACGTGAACACCTACCCCACTTTTAGCAATATCAGCAAGATTGGTCTCTTTGATTCTTTTGTCGTAATAAGGGGTAAGTGCATCAATTCCTATAACATTATGTCCTAATTTTGCAAAGTGTTCTGCTACATGAGAACCAATGGCACCCGCTACACCCGTAATAAGAATTTTCATAGGGTAAGATTACCCTAAAATAACCAATTTATCAAATACTTTTTCTTTCATGTTGTGCGCTACAAGATTCCATTCATAAGTTTCAGTAACCAATTTTTTTCCGTTTGATACGATGCGCGTACGAAGTTCTGGGTCAGCAATTAGCCGTTTTACTTGAGTAGCGATACTTTTAGGGTCATCAACTCCGCAGAAGAGTCCTGTTGGTAGCTTATTACCATCTTTGTCGGGGTCAAAAAGAAAATCAGGAATACCACCTACGTGCGTTGCTATCACTGGGAGATCAGCCGCCATAGCTTCTAAAAATGAATTCCCCAAGCCTTCAGAGCGCGAAGGGCGTATAAAAATATCCGACACTCTAAGATACTTTGGCATATCACTATGTTCAACTTGTCTTAGAAATTTAACTCTATTTGAGACTTTGAGATTATCTGCGAGGGCACGAAGGGCTGTTTCATCAGGACCAATACCCAAAATAAGAAACTTTATATGGGAGTCAAGAAGAGGGAGTGCGCGAATTACTTCATCGACTGCATTTTTTTTCACTAGTCGCGATGTGGTAATAAGAAAAATATCATCTGGCTGTTTGCCAAGTTTTTGCTTCAAAATGAAAAGTTCTTCTGATGAATACTGTTGTGAAAAGTGCGAAATATTCACGCCATTCGGAACAATTTCAAGCTCTCCGCGATATCCCATGTCGCGAGCGAACTGCGCAAGGTGTCCGGAGATGGTCTGGATAAAATCTGCCTGTTTAAAAATGCGTTCAAATAGCGGGTACACAAACCGCACTCGATATTTAATATACTCTATTGGGTCGCCCTCTTGCAAAGTCAAAAGATACGGCACTTTAGGATAGCGCATCTTGAAAAAGAGCGCCGCAAAGCCAGCGTAGTTTGCCATCATAGCCCAAGTGGCATCATATTGATTCTTCTGATGAAGAGCTCGCGCTTTTAAAAAAGCGAGAAATGGGTATAAATATTTGTTGATGGCAAGAGGAAACTTAACAAGATCCCCGATTGTCGGATGCTTTGCTCCAAAACCAATTCGATGAATATTTACATTGCCAATTCGCTCAAACCTTGGAAGCGTGGAGTCAAACCTTAATGTCACCATATCAAACTCAATATCTTGAGGCGTGATACGGTCAGTAATTTCTTTAATGGCTACCTCGGCTCCCCCTACAACGTCTGGGTAATAAACGAGGGAAAAAATAAGGATTTTTTTCATACGTTAACGAACTGTTGAGCTAAATTCTTTGATATTATCAAATATCCTTTTTTCTGCCTTCCATCCTAATTCGTTCTTCGGTCGTGTTGTCTCAACCGTAGCAATCATACGATTCCCTTTTCTTTCAGGAAGCATCACGATCTCTCCTCCGAACATTTTTGCAATGTCAAGAATACTATAACTCTCTTCGGAACCAAGTCCATAATCGTCACCTTCGCCTTTTTCGCCAACCAAGATAAGTCCACTAACAATATCCTCAACATGCGTAAAGTTACGAAGCTGTGTCCCAGGCGCAACAACCGTGAGCGGTTCATGATTTTTGAACTTTTCCTTAAAGAGTGCTATGAGCGTTGCGTACTTGCCCGTAGATATTTCACGCGGTCCATATACATTATAAAAATAAGTTATTGCGTATCGTAACTGGAACCAATTGCCATAATTGCGCACAAGTTCAGTATTGCTTGCCTTGGTCCATGCATAGGGACTCTGATCTCTTCCCATTCCTCCGTCGCCAAATTTAGTGCTTGACCCAGCATAAACGACCTTTGTATTGTGTTTTCTGCAAAATTCAAGAACGGCAAATGTCCCATCTTTATTAGACTCCCATACGATAGGCATGTCAGCAAAACTTTGCTCTACACGTGGGTACTCGCCGAGGTGGTACACAAGGTCAGGGACAAAATTGATCAATTTCGCAATGTCTTTTGTGTGCCCTTCGATATACGTGGCGCCAGGGATATGGTTTTCTTTTTTCCCTGTAAAATAGTTGTCGAGAGAATAGACCTCGTTGTTGGGGTCTTGTACGAGGCGCTCGATGAGATTTGAGCCGATAAAACCGGCACCCCCTGTTACAAGAATAGTTTTCTTAGCTTTTTCTGTCATTATGCCCATCTTACCACCAAATTATCCAAAAGAGAACGCTTTTATTTCTCCTCAATGATCTCAAAATCATCAGCAGAAAGTTCGGTGTCTTCATTTTTTCCCTTTGACTCATCGTCTTTTCTTGTGTATCGGAGGGCTAAAAGTGCGAATGCGCCCATGAATGCGACTCCTATATACCACGGCATCAAACTTTTATTTGTTGATTCTTCGGTTTGAGAAGACAGGGTTTCGTTTGAGCTGTCTGGGTAATCAAATGCCTCCGCTATACTCGCCTGCCCATCATAGCTATTTTTTATCACTCTTTTTTCTGGAATGCCCATTGTGTCGGAAATAATTATTTCGTCATTCTGCGATGATTCTGCAGCACTTTGAAAAACCTTCGCATCCGTGTTTAGTGGAACGCGTTCTCCGTTCGGGAACCGAAGTTCGGCAATCGTGCCCGCGGGCGAAGTGAGTCCCGTGACCTCGGATGCAAACAGTACGTTCTTTCGCGCAGGCAAGAAAGTATTTTTTGGAAATATGAATGTTTTGCTATTCGCAAAGATCTGCCAGTTTGAAAGATCAATCTCATCAGCGCTTCTGTTTTCAACGGATACAAACGAGCGCACATCATCGCCTCCAGTGGCAAGCAAAATATTCGGGGCGGTGACAGTAACTCGTATTCTGTCGGACGCAGAAAAGTATCCGGAAGATGCGTCAAGAACGACCGTATATTCTCCCGGGTAAAAGTATGTGTGCATAACACTTTCTCCTTCCCTGTAGGCGCCATCTCCAAAAGCCCACAGGGCACGCGCGTTTTCAATCGGCTCTTTATTTAAACCAAAAACCTTTGAGGTAAACGTAATGGACGCGCCGACAAGTGTTGTGCGAGTGTTGGATTTTATACTCGCAAAAATCTGCGGTTCAATAGGGAAGGATGAGACGTTGGATACGGCAGAGGTTACTGTAGATGAAGTTGTGCTTAGGTTAGTATTTGTTCCTTGAGCAGAGGCGTTCGTCGACCCTGGTGTTGGGATTGCTACCTCCCATATGCCTGACGGCGTCCTTTGATAACTTTTGCCCTCAGCAATACTTCCCCATTCGATCTGATCAACGTCTTTTTCTTTTGAATCCCTCACGTGTATAGCATTAGATTCAGTAAGCACCAAACTTCCTAAGACAACATCTGATTTTTCCAGAGCACTCCGAGAGATTAAAAAATATCCACGTGCTTTGATTATTTTCCCATTTAGCTGAGTCTTGGTAACCAAGGAGCCGAAGCTGCTGCCGGTAGCGGTTTTCCTTTGAATATACCAATCCGTTAAATCAACATCCGTGTCACCAGAATTATAAAGTTCTATAAATCTTTCATTTATCGGTGATATTTGAATCTCATTGACGAAAACCTGCGCGGAAGCAGTCTGCGCAAAAAATATTATGAATATGAGCGCAAGCGTTCGCATACTAATCTTCCCCACGAAGGATTGCCGTCAGAACATCTTCGGGAACTTCTTTAGCGCGCGTGTTTGTATTTTCTTCTCGAGGAGCCTGCTTCGCCTCAACTCGCTCTTTCGGTTCTTCTTTTTTTAATTCTGCATCCTTTTTCTTTTCCTCACGTAGAACATCTGCGAGCGCTGATTTTAAATTGTTTAAATTTTCGGGGCTTTGGGTGTTTTTTTTATATTCCGTATGAGCTCCTTTTGGACGCTCAAGAGAACTGAGCGAAATGCTGTTGACGGCATCCTTGTTCTCATTATTCGTTCTTTCTTTTTGGTCAGGTGATTCACGCACAGCATCTTTAAATGCTTGTGCAAATGGTTTTTCAAGCTTTCTTTCAGTTTTTATGCGACTTACATCTTCCTCTCGCCGCAACAAAGAAGACTCTGTTGCACTATTCGAAATGGACGTCTGGTGATTATTTGTATTATTTTGAGGAGGAATAACTCTCTCTGTACGGAGAGTGGTCTCAGGGTTCCTGCGTGGCGATTCCGCTCGCTCTCTATATATATGTGGTGAACTTTCTAGGCGTGGTGGTGTGGTCGAACGTTCATTGGTTTTGTTTTGACGTGTATCCCCATACGGCTTCGACTCTCGAGGTGGATAGCTATTCGGAGATTCTTGACGAGGAGGCGTGTCCCGTTTTTCAGCTTGTGGAACAGCGGAAACTGCTTGTCCTTCGTTCACCCCATACCATTTCATTATTCCTTCCTCCACCTTCTCTCGCTCATGCCCATAAAGCTCGCGGGACATCTTCATCACTTCTTTTTTGCTCGACTCTTCTGGAGGGAGAATCGGCGGTAGCGTTACTGCTGAAAAAGGATGCGACGCTACCCCGTCAATCATGAGCTTCAAATATATCTGGGTAAAGCCCAAACTCACCATATCTTCTGCGGTGAACACGGGCGCGTATTCTTTTTCGAGAAATTCTGCATCTGTCGCTCCAACGCGAAACATGATCTGAGTTCCCACGTTGCCAAAAACCGCTGCGCTTACTTTTTCATCCATTTGCTCGATGTACTGATGCGCCATAACGAGCGCGAGTTTATACTTGCGCGCTTCGGACAATATGTCGGCGAACGACTCATTCGCGAATGATTGAAATTCGTCTACATACATGTAGAAGTTCGGTAGTCGCTTCATTTCTGCTTCAGAAAGATCCGCGCGTGACATTGCCGCGAGATAGATTTTTGTAATAATCATACCACCGAGGAGATTCGCATTCCCCTCTCCGAGTTGTCCTTTTGAAAGATTCACAATGAGAATCTTCCGCTCGTCCATTACTTTTCGCAAATCAAAGCTTGAATGCGGTTGCCCGATGATATTTCGAATAAGCGGGTTTGAGGTGAATTGCCCGAGCTTGTTTTGAATAGCAGGCGTTGCCTCAGCGGCAAATTTCTCCGTATATTTTGCAAACTCTTCCGTCCAATACGCTTTGACCGAAGGGTCCTTCACGTTATCAACAACCTTCTTTCGGTATGCTTTATCGGTGAGCATCCTGTTTACCCCAAGAAGCGTAGAGTCCGGATATTCAAGAAGTGCCAAGATGCTATTTGCAAGGATATACTGCATTCTGTCGGACCATGTCTCTGGCCCCCAAATCTTTTTAAACGCACTCATGAGACCATTCGCAATAAGATGACGCTTATCAGGACCGATGTCCTCCATAACGTTAAACGAAATCGGGAATTCCATATCGAAAGGAGCAAAGTAGATGACATCTTTGATGCGCTCTGCTGGAATATAGTCCAAAAGGAGACTAGCTGACTTCCCGTGTGGGTCAATAAAAGCGAATCCTTCTCCGTTCTTAATATCCTGCACGGCCATATTTTCTATCATCGTAGACTTGCCCATTCCCGTCTTGCCAATGATGTACATGTGCTTTGTACGATCCTCCGCCTTGATGCCGAATGGTATGCGTTTATTACGCCTATCAGTCTCAGCAAAATAGGTTACGCGATTTTTATCATAAAGATACATTAATTACAGTATATCACGACATTTTAAAAATAAGAGTGTGCAAATAAAACGCCCCGCATCGATGTATTGATGCGGGGCAGGTTAGTGGGAAAAGTACAAGATATTCAGCTATGGCCAAATCATAATGTCTCCCGTTGTTATATCGGTGGATGAAAGTACGAGCCAAGCCCACTAAGCCACACCGGACCGTCGTGGTCGAACTAAGGCTGATCACCTCCTTTTGCGTTGTAACTACTGTTATTATAGCAAATATTCAGAGACTTTTCAAGCACCTGCATTTAACGATATGGAAGCTCTATGGCTGCTGTGTTGTACTACCCTCGTCTGGAATAGCTTTTTCAGCGTCCTCAATAAGCTTCTTGCAGTTACTGCAATACACCACCGACGAGAGATACGCCAAGATCGCAATGCCGAGACCGCTCAAAACGAGTACCGTCGTATTGACGAACGACGGGAAGCCCAGGATAGGCACTAGGGCAACCAGAATTCCCAAAAAGATCATCGCTGTATGTTTAGTCATAGTGCTTGATATTATAACTTGCTTGAGTAATTTTTCAAAGCCCTGAAAAATTACTCAAGCAAGCCCTTTAAGATTATTCTTTCGGCGCAACGATAACAACAAACTCTCCGCGCACGCGGTCGGGATTATTTTTAAAATGCTCGCGTGCATCGAGAACACTTCCCCGCACAAACTCCTCATATATTTTCGTAATCTCGCGCGCGACGATGATCTTGCGTTCAGGTCCGCAAAATTTTTCTATCGATTCCAGTGCTTTCTCAATGCGATGCGTTGACTCATAAAAGACGATCACACGCTTTGATTCTGCCATCTCTTTGAAAAGAGTTTCGCGTCCTTTTTTGTGCGGGAGGAATCCGAGGAACGTAAATTCTGCAACCGAGATTCCCGCAACCGAAAGCGCCGTCACGAGCGCCGAAGGTCCGGGGATAGGCACAATGGAAACCTTGTCTCCGAATTTTTCTAAAACCTGCGACACGAGAAGCACGCCAGGATCCGAAATGCACGGCGTTCCCGCATCAGAAACAAGCGCAATGTTTTTCCCTTCTTCAAGAAGCTCGAAAATCTTTTCGACTTTCGAGAGTTTTGACTGTGCATGGTAGCTCATCGTGGGTGTGCCAATCTCGTATTTTGAAAGTAGGCGTTTTGTCACCCGTGTATCCTCGCAAAGAACGAGGTCAACCTCCTTGAGGATGCGTAGCGCACGCAAGGTGACATCCTCAAGATTCCCTATCGGCGTGCCGATGACATAAAGTGTGGTCATAGAAACATACTAGCAAAATACTGGAAAAAAGAAACCGAGCGCATTGCGCCCGGTAAATCGATCATCATGCATCGTTTTTTATCGGCCTACTAAAATACATCGCCACATAACCCTTGTCGAAAGAAAACCACACGCAATCGTATCCATCTTCTTTGATTATCACGGGTGACCCGTATCCCGTCATTTCAAACTCAAGGCGCTCCCGTGTCTCATCCCGGGACGAACGGTTCTGTCCCTCATCTATCGACACGAGTTTTATCACAAGGATGCTTTCTTTGCCAGCAAACTTTTGATAAATTGCTTCTATTTTCCCAACATAGACTTCTCCCGAGTAGTGAACTTCTGTTTCTACGAAGTAGCATTTACAAAAGAGCTCTCTACTCCACTTTGGAATACTGTCCTTTCCCCAAGCGACGAGTGTTCGCCCATACACCTTCATCCATTCACCAAGTTCCCTGACAATGCTTTTTGTGCGTCGAGAGATCCCGATGACTACTACTCCATAATACACGTTCCATGCTTTTGGTATCTTCACAATTCACTCCCTTTAAAATTTGTACAAAAAATCACCGACGTCCTTTGTTGTGGTAAGAGCTTCTAAAAACCCATTATATCATGAGACTACAAACTATCCTAATAGACCTTGAATTACGAAACTACCGTATTTTTGAATCGTCTTTGCGAGCAAGGCGAAGCAATCTAGGATTATGCGCGATAAACTCTGGATTGCTTCGGCGGAATACCTTCTCGCAAAGACGGGAAACTCGAGTTTCGTAATTCAAGGTAATAGATGTTCCCCTATCTTATTCACATCCCCCGCGCCCATCGTGATGATGATATCGCCTGCTCGAACGGTGTCGCGAAGATAACTTTCAATAGATAAGAGATTCTCGCCCGCACGTACGGAAGAATGGTACTTCAAAATTTCTTGTGTGAGAATTTCTGCACTAATCTCGAGGTCAGACTTCTCCCTTGCAGCGTAGATGGGTGCAACAATCACTTCATCTGCATCACTGAAACTTCCTGCAAAATCATTAAGGAGAAGTTTCGTACGCGAGTAGAGGTGTGGCTGAAACACAATACGAATGCGTCCCTCGGGATGCTTCGCGCGAAAACCCTGGAGCGACGCTCGAATCTCGGTAGGGTGATGCGCATAATCATCGTAAACTTTTGTCCCGTTTGAAAGCTCACCCTTGTATTCCATGCGGCGCCACGTGCCTTGGAAATTCCTGAGCGCCGCGAGCGCCTCATCTTCCGTTATGTTTAAAATGCCAGCAACCGCGAGTGCTGCCTGCGCGTTCTTGATATTATGATCACCGGGGACAGAAAGATCAAAATGTTTCGTTTCTCCTACCTTTGAATAATCGACAATATTTGCTACTGTGCCGAGAAGTGCCTTCTGTATATTCTGGTCATGCAGGTCAGCGACCACAAATCCATGTTTGGGAACCTTCATTGCAAGCTCATGAAATGCAGAAATAATATCTTCAATATCCTTGTAGTAATCTAAGTGGTCATTATCGATATTTGTGATAATGAGAATCTCGGGAGACAAATTTAAGAATGAGCGCTGATATTCACATGCCTCGACCACAAAAAGGTTGCTCTCCCCAGCAATAAAATTTGAGCCTGACCCTTTGAGCAAACTCCCCACAATAACGGTCGGGTCCTTTTTTGTGGTGACGAGCATTTCCGCAATCATCGCAGTCGTCGTAGTCTTTCCATGCGTCCCTGAAATTGCGATGGTATATTTACCTTGAGATGCCAGTCCGAGCGCTTCCGCATAGGTAAGAACGGGGGTACTTAGCGCGCGCACTTGGTTCATAAAATCCTTTTCGTTTTGATCCCACGCAGTACTGTAGATGATCACATCCGTATCTGGACTAATGTGTGAAATATCACGGTCAAGGTAAATATGAACTCCTTGATCTCTCAATCCATCAAGCGTGCTGGGGCTTTCCCAATCATTGGTGCCAGTTACTTTCTTCCCTTCGTGTACCATCATACGCGCAAGTGCCGACATTCCAATTCCACCAATGCCGATGAAATGCACCGCATGAATATTTTTAAAAAAATTCTTATTCATAATTATTTCTCCTTGTGTGGAAGCCCTCGTAAAATCTTTTCTGCCCGCAGAATGTCGTCTGGGTACGCAATCGGCACCCAGAAATCACTCTCCACTACTTGCACGGGGTTGTCACGAATATATCCCTCTATCATGTCTGTTAAATAGTATTCTCCGTTCTTTGCATGTAGAGCCTTATAATCAAATATTTGGGGAGACAAAACGTATACACCCGTAACTGCAAGATTTGATTTAGGATGTTCAGGTTTCTCCTCTATGTTTTTTATGGTCCCATCTTCATTTGTCACCACGACCCCAAATCTACGTGGATCATCTACAAAAGAAACGAGAAGAGCTGAGTCGTGCTCAAGACATCGAGCCACTCCTTCCTTTCCGTGAAGGTCATCTGCATACATAAGCAAAAACTTTTTCTCGTTTTCAAGATGAGGCTTACAGAGACCGAGGGCGTGCGCAGTTCCAAGAAATTGTTCTTGAACGACATAGGTAATTTTTTTACCTTTATAATTATCTCCTAGAAAATCGCGAATCATCTCTTGTTTGTACCCAACAACAATAACAACTTCATCTATTACGCTTGGGAGGACATCCCATACGTATTCAATAAGGGTCTTGCCTAGAACGGTGACCAATTGTTTGGGCTTGTCTAGTGTAAGCGGGTGCAAACGTCTCCCTTCTCCAGCGGCAAAAATGACTGCTTTCATGTGTGGATAATACTATCAAAAAAATCACTCAGAGTACACTATAAAACAACTACTTCAGTGTGCGAATTATTTTCACAAACTGATCTCCACGGTCAAACTCATTTTTAAAAATGCCGAAACTTGCCGCCCCCGGGGAAAGGAGGATTGTATCGCCTCGACGTGCGTGCCCTAGAGCCTCCATGACAGCATCTTTCATAGTATCCACAACGTAAACAGGATATTGGGTCTTCTTTGGGATCTTGGCAAGCAATTTGTCTGTGGCAGTCCCCTCAATGAGCACAAGACCCTTTACTGTTTTATGTATGAGCTTTGCCATATCGCTATAATCAAGCTCTTTATCATTTCCGCCCGCAATGAGAATGATATTTTTCTTGCTTTTATCAGCAAGGGTAAGGAGCGCAACGCGGTTGCCGTCAGGGGTCGTGGAGGTCGTGTCATTATAGTACTTCACCCCGTGTACAGTACGCAGATACTCGAGCCTTCCTGGCACACCTACGAAACTCTCCACTCCCCGCTTGATCATTTCTTCTGATACATCGAGCTCGCGACAAACTAAAACCGCAGAGGCGATGTTCGCGCGGTTGTGTTCCCCGGGAATTTTTATTTTCCACATTGCCGGCACGACACTTTTTTTGGTAACTTGAATATCCGATAGGCTTGTACAATTTCTCTTTTTAAATTCTTTGAGGGCCTGCTCTCCAAGTACGAGCGTATTGTCCTCTGTTTGGAACTTAAAAATGTTTGCTTTATCATCCCAATATTTCTCCATGTCACCTTTATAATAATTCATATGGTCATGAAGAAAATTCGTAAAGACCGAAACGTGCGGAGATATCTCCGCATCCCCAAACCCTTGGAGTTGCCACGAGTCGAGCTCGAGCACGACAATGTCCCCGACTTTTGCTTTTTTGAGGAGCGGGAGCGTCGCCACGCCACGTACATTGCCTCCCACAAAAATATGACCGGGGTATGCGATATCGAGAATATGTTCAATGAGGTGCGTCACGGTTGATTTACCACGAGTACCGGTCACGCCGACAATAGTAGCAGGAGTGAACTTCACAAAAAGCGACGCATCCATTTCAACAGGAATCTTGTGTTTGACTGCTTCAAGGATGTACGGTGAGTCAAGAGGAACACCTGCTGACTTGATGACCATGTCGCACTTGCGAAAATCCTCGAGGCGGTGTTTACCGAGGACGAAATGGATATTTTTA
>JBBTZQ010000031.1:0-45368 GCA_038061275.1 Patescibacteria group bacterium | reverse complement strand
TTGGGTCTCCCGAATACTGTCTTTCTTCTGGCGCTTGAGCTCGATAAACAACATCGTATCTTCTTTCCACACAAACACATCCCAACAACCACCAGGCCGACCAGTCTTGGCGCGAATGGACTCAATCAATTCTCTCTGTTTTTGTGGAAGCTCTATGGGGTCAACTACATCAGGAAGACCGACTCTGTAGTTTCTTCGATACGAATCAACCCATACTCCCTCCCAGCCATGCGACTGGAATAAACGTAAAACGGCGAGCTCCGCAAATACAGGCTCGCCTCTCCAATCAATGACTGGTTTATTGTTATAGGTGTTTGGTATTGGTAATCCTTTCCATAGATTGAATGTAAGAAAATATTTCTGTATGGAAATGTCGACACCCGAAGAAAGCGAAAATATTTCGCCATCAACTTTATATGGTTGTAGAAACTCAAGATTACCCTCTTGAGAAGTATAAGTATGGTCGTCGTCCATATTTGTTCGTAGCAATTTTGTAGCCATACCCTAAAAATTTTTGTGGCCCCCAGAGGTTACGCTCTCAGTCGGTCTCATATGCCTGTGCCCCCGCGAGGACGCTTCGCTATATCGTAAAACGAGGAGCGCGTGGAAGTGTAATCACTTATACAGCGTCCGAGTGCCGTCGATATATAGTAATCTATATTTCACTCCTGAGAAAGGGCACTATGGTCGAGCGTAGCTCGGCATATCTTAGGTGTGGTCACGGATTACTAAGTCTCCTTATTTGCTTTGCAAATTGTGGGGACTAAGTATCCGCTACCCCGGCTCGCTTTTTTTGAAAAATAGACAAGAAAACTTTTTCAAAAATATCGCTCCGCCTGGCACAGCAGTACGAAAGCAAAGCAGTTTGCTTTCTAGGAAAAAGGACATCCAAGCAATGCTTGAATGTCCTTTTTCCTACTGCTGTGCCCCCGCGAGGAATCGAACCTCGAATAACGGCTTAGAAGTCCGCAGTTATATCCATTTAACTACAGGGGCGTAAAACTAATTAAAAACTTGAGCCGTTCATAAGATAATATGACCCATACCTCATGAACACAATAGACTCTACCAGTACTACAAAGATGGGTCAAGAACAGAGATTCCTTCTTTTTTTATTTTCTCAAAATTTTGTTCCCTATTCTCAATATCTTCAAGCACCTCTGAAAGCGAGTTGCTATTAAAAATAGCTCCTTCGTTGGTGATTTTTTCTGCTGAAAAAAAACTTTCATCATTTATCTGGAATGACATATATATATTAACACCCAAAGAAAGGATGAGCCCGACAAACGAGTATGTGGCTATCTTCTTCCAGTCGCGGAAAGGCGTAATTTCCATTTTGTGTGAATCTACACCCTTCGTGGTAAGTATTTTTTTTATTTCTTTACTCCAATTTTTTTTTAGCATATTATTCTTTTACAAAATTAAGGACGGATAAAGAAGCCTCTGCGACCCAAATAGGATTTGCGGACAGGGACTGCTTGTTTATTGTCGTCTTTTGGTCGACCACTTGAGTAACGCCCTCCTCACGAACCAATTTCACATTCTTCCATTCAAGCTTTGCAGGGAAATTTTCCAAAAGTGCCGTAAACTTTATAATGTTTTTAAATTCACCTTTTGCTTTTATGCGAAAATTAAGCATTGCGGTTCCCCCGTCGCCGATTCCGGAATCCAAGGATTCTATAGTAAGCCTAATACCCGATTCTTCAGCAAGTGCTTCTATTTTTTTTGTGAAGACTACAATCTCACTTTCTTTAATAAGATATTGAGAAAGTTTTTCAATGCGAACACTTTCGTTCCGCATCATTGTGTCCGCGTTCCTGATACGAGACTCTTTTCCTGCGAGCTCATCGGCTTTCACACCAAGCTCAATTGTTTGCCCCGCGAGATCTTTCATTTTTATAAAAAAATAGAAATATGCTCCAATAGCCATCAAAGTGAGCGATAGTGCAACAATGAGCAACACTGCTGTTTTTTTTAATGATTTCATATACTCTTGGTAGTTGTGGTCTTAAGAGAGCGTTCGACAGCTAGAGAAAATTCAATATCAACACTCTTTACATAACTCCCAACAGGAAGGTCGACCTTAGTAAAAGACGGCTCCCTCTTAAGAGTTTCGAGAAAAAGGGCGAGACTGTCTCTGTCGACAGCTTTGCCTGAAACAACTATCCTTTCACGGACTGAGTTCTTGTCGTATACAATACTATTTATTTTTATTTCAGGGCGCTTGATTTCGATTACTCTCAATATTGCTGGGAGTGGCGTCTGGGAATTCTCATGTCCTGCGCCTTTATATAAGCTTACTTTTTTATTAAGCTCACTGGTTTTGCGGTATACTTCTGTTTCTTTTTCAGAGCCCCCTTGTGCTTGCACAAGCCCTGTAAGATGCTCTGAAGCAATATTATATTTAGTAACTACTAAAAGATATGAAGGTGCGAGAAGAGCGATATTTGCGAGCACAAGCCCTGCTATTGCAAACACAACCGTAACTCCAAGACGAAGGCGGTACTCTAGGAGAATTTTCTTTTTTTCCGATTGTGGAAGAATGTTAATCATGATTTATTAAAAAATAAACTTGAGACCGCTAATTCGGACGACGGAGCGCAAGCCCAATCGCTGTCGAATAATGCAGAGATTCATTGAAGTTAATTTCGGGAACATATTGATCGAGTGTGTTTACATTGACCATGACATTCGCAAGCTCGACTGACACAGGAAGACCCGCGCCAAGATAGCTTGTGAAACCCTGGAGATTTGAGCCTCCTCCACTCAAATAGATTTTTTTAACAACTACGTGTTTCTTGTCAGCATCATTATTATAGCTCTGCCAATATAAATAATTTTTATTTATTTCCTCGCGAAGTGACTTGATGATGCCAAGTACGGAAGGAGACAATTTCCCATTTTTGCCTCCCGCTTCTATTCCTTGGCTGATTTTTAGCTTTTCTGCTTCCTCGTATGAGATGCCGAGGTCTTTGGCAATAACTTCGGTCAAATGCAGACTCCCTGTTGGAATTGTCGAAGCAAACTTTACTCCCCCATTCGACACCACGGCTATGCTTGTGCGAAGTTTCCCAAAATCCATAATCATTGAAGTTCCCATATCTCCCTCAGGAATAACAGCGCGTGCAATTGACTGCACTTCTATCTCAAACGCAATTGGCTTTATTCCTGTGTCCAAGAGGGCCTCTAAATATCCATCGATTATTGAATTATTGGTAGCAGTAACCCTAACATCAATACCCGTATCAGTTTCCATTTCTATGTCGTAATCAAAAACCGCGTCAGCTACGTTTATTGGGACGTGTTCCTCAAAAGCAAGCTCTATGGCGCCACGGATCTGATTGTGTTTCATTGCAGGCAAATGAAGATCAAAGAGGTATGCTTTTTCCTCGGGAAGCGCCATCGTTACATATTCAATATTATATTCTTTTTTTAAGGTCTTAAAAATTGCGTTGAGCTCAGGGATTTTTTTTACTTCACCAAGCTCGATAACGCCTCGAGGGATTGCGAGTTCTGCAAACCGTCCGATAACAAAACCCTTGCGCGTTTCAACAAGTTCGGTAAAACGCATTGAGGTTTCTGAAATATCAAGACCCACTGCGGGCATTTGAAGAAACTGCGGTGGTGGAAAATATTCGTAAAATTTGGTCCGTTTCATTCTCTATAGTATATAGTAGAATCTTTTCAATATCTAATCAATTGACTCGAAAACTGCGAGACAGAGAACGTGCGTTCCCTTCTCTCAAAAAACAAATGTGTACAAAATAATTCCGAGAATGACGACGACGACAAACGAAATGAGGCTGAAGTATTTGTAAAATAGTTTTTTGATATGCTCGCCGAAGAACCGCATGATGGTTGCCACCAAAAAGAAGCGCATGCCTCGGCCTAAGATGGACGCAAGGATAAACACAGGAATGCTTATCGCAAAGAGGCCTGCGGAGATTGTAAATATCTTGTAAGGAATCGGTGTAAACGCGGCAACAAAAATCGCAAAGAACGCATTGTCGGAAAAAAGTTTCTGCACCGTTATCATTTGTGCTTCCAGATGATATGTCGACACAAGCCAAACACCAACAGTTTGATACAAAAAATATCCAATTGCATATCCCAAAAGTCCGCCGAGCACCGACCCCGCTGTGGTGACGCTCGCATAAAAGAACGCTCGCAAGCGCTCCTTCGTCATGAGGATAGCAACGAGGAGCACATCTGGTGGGATCGGGAAAAAGGAAGACTCTGCGAACGCAACACCGAAAAGCCACCACTTAGCATTCTTGCCCTCAGCGTGACGTACCGTCCATGCGGAGAGCGAGTCTTTCCATGTTTGAAGTTTAGCGCGCATGAATAATTATTGGATGGGCGTTCCGTTCGGAGTTTCGTCTGCGGGACTAAGCGTCGTGAGAAAACCCTCCCCCACGACATAGAGCACCATGCCCTGACTCTCAAGCCCGCGAATGGTTCGCGGGGGAAGATTTGCGAGGACAGGAACTTGCTTGCCCACGAGCACGCTCGGGTCCGGATAATAGAGAGCAATCCCTGACAAGATTTGGCGTGGCGCTTCTTCGCCGAGTTCTATCATGAGCCTTAGGAGCTTGTCTGCATCGGGAACTTTTTCAGCAGAAAGGATTGTCCCAATCTTTATTTCAGCTTTTTTAAATTCATCAAATGTAATCATGTGAGTATTATAGAGTATCGAGAATTGGTCTGTTGTTTTTACGGTCGAGGTAGCTTTGTAAAATAATCGCTGCGGCAGAGTCATCCACGCGCTTCCTTTTCATCTGATAGAACCGCGCCTGTTGAGTAGAAAGAAACTCACGCTCTTCTATTATTGGAATATTTACAATCTTTTTGAGGGCCACAATAAATTTATCGACTTCTTTTTTTACAATATTTGGCTGACCCTTATAGTCCATTGATTCGCCGATGACAATCGTTTCCACAGACTCATGCGCACACACTGTTTTTATTTCACCAATAGTGCCTTTACCATTTTCTAAAATAGCGTACGGAAAAGCAAGCGTTCCCCCTTCGTCGGAAATCGCGATGCCTACCCTTTTTGTCCCATAATCTATGCCCAAATGTCTCATAGAGTGATGATACCACAATTTCCTCCCGCGTTGCGTTTTATACGAATTCTGCTAGGATGTTCAAATATAGGAAGTAGCGCGGAGGAGTGGCAGAGTGGTCGATTGCACCTGTCTTGAAAACAGGAGCCTGGGCAACCGGGCCGTGAGTTCGAATCTCACCTCCTCCGCATTGAGACTTATACAACTAAGCATTTAACAGAAGGAGAGTACTTTATCGCTCAATAAGTATAGCGCGGGCGGGAGCGCCTTCAATGCCAATGAAGTTGAGTGGCAGACACACAAGTTCATAGATTCCCTCTTTTACTATTTTCAAATTCAAACCTTCAACGATGGGAATGTCTTTTGCGAGGAGCGATGTGTGGGGGCGCTGGTCGCTCCCACCGCGTTTTTTTATCGACAGAGAATCGATACCAACAAGAATCACGCCAAGTCCCGCAAGGTATTCCGCCGCATCGCCGTCGAGATAGACATAGTCATCATAAAATTTTTCAAACCCGCGCAAGGAGTTTCTTGTTTTCAAAAGAATGCGTTCCCCTTTCACCACTTTTTTTTCTTCGAGCATTGCATTTGTGACACACTCCTCTTCTTTTGTTGAAAAATCAAGAACACGGCATACACCCACAAAATATTCTAGCGGGACTTGATCAAGTGTTGCGGTTCCCACTATCGCATGGGCTGGTGCGTCTATGTGCGTGCCGGTGTGCGACCCAAGTGTGATACTTGAAAGCTGTGTGGCATACTCCGGCATCGCATGGTGTATCTCGGTGGTGAGCGGAACATTCCCGGGATAAATAGGGGTGCTTTTGTTGAGCGGTAACGATATGTCAATGATGTTCATAGGATTATATTCAAAGTCTTAAAACCTAAAGAGTCTCGGGCTCGTCTTCTCCCCTACGAACAGGGTGCTGTCCGAATTCTCCGCGCATCGCAGAGATGACTTTGCCCTGATACGAGGGTTTCTTTTGGGACTCTGCGCGCACAGCAAGAGAGGATTCTATTGCGGGCATCGCGATACCTTCACGCTCTCCCGCTTCGACTGTCCACGCACCCTCGCCACTTGCGGATGCCTTGCCTGAAATTTCATTCAAGTCAGCTCCGTATTTTTCGTACGCGTCGCGCATCCATGACACAAGACTCGAAGTGATTACGCTTCCGTGCGAATACACATCGGATACTTTTTTAAGGTCAAAATTAAATTCTTGCGAATGACGGAGTAAATCAAACCCTTCCGCGATAGACTGCATCATGCCGTATTCAATGCCATTGTGAACCATTTTTGCGAAATGTCCCGCCCCTGATTCTCCCATATAGCCATAGCCTTTTGAAATGCAGGTGTCTTGGAAAAACCCCGCATTGTCGAGTTTGGTATAAAAATCTTTCGGCCCACCCACCATCATACATGCGCCGTTTCGAGAACCGCCCGGTCCGCCAGAAACACCGACATCCAGAAATCTAATTCCTTTCTCGGAGAGTTTTCTTCCGCGCCTCATTGTTTCGCGATACGGAGAGTTCCCGCCGTCAATCACAGTGTCTCCATGAGAAAGGTGTGGCGTCAATTCTTTTAAAACATTGTCGACAACGTCGTGCGGAACCATGACCCACACTGTGCGTGGAGCGGAAAGCTTTGCTACGAGCTCAGCAATATCATTTGCTCCAACAGCGCCACTTTGAACAACCTCTTCAATATTTTCCTTAGTTGTGTCATATGCAACAATATTCCATCCGTGTTCTCGCAGACGAAACACCATGTTCTTCCCCATTTTCCCAAGCCCGACGTATCCTATTTCTTTATTCATATGTATTTAAATTATGTCCGCCGGCATGCTTCCTTTTGCATACGTACCGAGTGGTTTTGATTTCCATGTATCCATGATGTGCGCAATGAGGTCCCATTCTGCCATAACCTCTTTTGTGTTAGTAAAGAGTGTTTGGTCTCCCCTAATACAATCATACAGTACTCTTTCGTATGCGTCATGCACAGTACTCTCGGATGCGTCGCGCTCATAATTGAACGACAGGTCTTGGGGGTCAAGAGCGAACTCAAACCCTGGACGCTTGAACCAGAACCTAAACTTAATACTTTCGTTCGGCTGAATCACAAAAGTTAGAACATTTTGATGAACCCCCTCATGTTCAGTTGGGCAAAAACATTTGTCTGTTTCTTTGAAATAGACTTCAAT
Organism: Patescibacteria group bacterium; assembly: GCA_038061275.1. Classification (GTDB taxonomy): domain Bacteria; phylum Patescibacteriota; class Minisyncoccia; order Phycocordibacterales; family UBA1550; genus UBA1550. The sequence continues at coordinate 38,101 of JBBTZQ010000031.1, read as the reverse complement.
TGCAACCCTCGACTCTATTAGAGCCTTTCCGCTTTCAAGTTCAAAAGGAATCCCCTCCCACCGTTCATTATTTATCCCTAGAATCATGCGAAAAAATGTTTCTGTCTTGGAAGTAGGGTCAACACCTTGTTCCTTTAAATACCCGTGATATTGAGCACGAACGATAGAATTTTTCTCGATTAGTTTTGTTTTTTCTAGAATTTCTGCACGAAGCTCTCTTATTCTTTTTGCATCTATCCCCTCTGGGTCTTCCATTGCTATAATCGCGAGCATTTGAAGCATGTGGTTTTGTCCAACATCACGGAGCGCCCCAACACCATCATAAAAATCTCCGCGCGTCTCAAGTGTGTTTTTTTCATGAAAAACTATTTTTACGCGCTCAATGTATTTGTTGCTCCACAATGACTCAAAAACATTATTCGAAAATCGGAAGGTCAAAATATTTTGGACAGTTTCTTTGGCGAGATAGTGGTCAATACGAAATATCTGAGACTCATCAAAAAGTTCACCGAGCATTTTATCAAGGCGTTGTGCTTCGTCAAAATCTTTTCCAAAAGGCTTTTCAACGAGAACGCGGGTCCATGCGCTGTCTTTTGTATCCTCTTCTGCGCACGGGTACGCGAGCCCCGACCCCGATATATTCTCAAATATTGTTTTATAAAGGTCTGGAGGGACGGCCAGGTAGAATAATTTATTCGTACATACGCCACGTTTTTCGTCATCTACGCCAAGAGTACTGTTGAGTTTCTTGTAATCCTCAAGGTCTCCGAGGTTCCCTTGTACATATTTAAAGTGCTCGAGGAAAAGTTCAATCTCTTTCGGGCTGTGATTATTTTTTTTTAGCAGGCTTTCTTTTGTAAACGCACGAAACTCAATATCAGTGAATTGACGACGAGCAAATGCCACGACTGAAAAATCAAGCGGAAGCAACCCTTGAGAAAACAAGTCAAGGAGTGCTATCGAAATTTTATTTTTATAGAGGTCTCCTGTTGCTCCAAAGATAATGAGTGTAAGTGGTTTGTCCATATTCATAGGCAGAACAATCTCTTCTTTTTTACGCTTGCCTGTCCCTTGCTCCGATAATTATACTCCTAAACAAAAAGCTTTCCTAAAGCTTAGAAATATCTCTCGGCGAGAAAAAATTGATGACCCAATCCAACGCTACATTCATTTTCTTCCGCCACGAAACAAGTTTGAAGAGGTATACAGTGCGCCACAATAGCCATGTGAATCCGCCCGAAAATGAAGCTCCTTTTATTTGTCCGAGCGCCATCCACTGACCAAGAGAGATGAGGTCACCCTTATGGTAGTAGTGAAATTTTTTAAATTGTTTGTGCTCAATAACCAATCTCAGATTTTCCGCTACACTCAAGGCCTCTCCTACTGCTACCTGCGCAAGTGCGGGCAGAAACGCACCCCAGTCGTTTGGTCTGTGCGCAGCAACGTCGCCAAGGGCAAATACATTCGTCATGCCCCCCACCTGCAAGTATTCGTTTACCACAATCCTTCCGTCTGGCGTATGAGTCACATCTTCGTCAAACTGAATAAGCGCGGGCTTTACACCACCCACCCACACGACCGACTCCGTGGAAAGAATTTTTTCTTTGTCTATTGTTATGCTTATTTTCGTTACTTCTGTGACGTCAGCATTGAGAATAACCTCAACTCCTTTCTTTTGAAGCAGTCTGAAACTTTTCTTGCGTAACTTTTCTCCCATCTGCATCAAGAGCTCTGGCGCCTTTTGTATGAGGACAACGGAAGCGTCATTGATTACTTCTTTTGGATAAAATTTTACAAACGTCTCTGTGAGGAACTCTTGAAGTTCCGCCGCAAACTCAACGCCAGTGGGTCCCCCGCCCACAATCACAAAACGAAGCATATTTTTTCTTGTTTCGCTTTCAGTAACGTGCGAAGCTTTTTCTACTTGACCAATGATGTGGTTCTTAATCACAATTGCATCCTCAAGCGACTTCAGCGAAAATGAGTACTCTTGAGCGCCTGGTATATTGTAATAATTTGTCTCCGCACCGGGAGCAAGAATAAGGTAATCGTAAGGAATGAGTTTGTCTCCGACTTTTACGGTGTGATCCTTGATATTTACTCGTTCCGCTTTTCCTAAATGTAAGTCTCTCAAGCAACATCTAAACATACTGCGTATTGGTTCTACAATATTTTCCGGAGAGATACTTCCTGTCGCCACTTCATGAAGAAGTGGTGAAAAAAGAAAATAGCTTTTCTCAGCGATTATGGAAAGTTCAACGCGTGGGTTGTTGTGAAAAAACTTGTGAAGCTTTTTAAATGTGTAAACGCCACCAAATCCTGCTCCTACTATAATTATTCTAGTGGTTTTCATGGTATGTGGTGATGGTAGGTATTGAGCCCAAGAAGTATTTCTTAATCTATTGCTGTATCAACACAGGCCAAAGCATTAATGTGCCTATTGTGCTACCATAATAGCACATGGAACCAACCAAAAAAAATGCCGTAATCCTTGGACTTGTGGCGGTTATTATCGTAGTAGGCGCAGTGATACTTATTTTTACCCCTAAAAACTAACAGGGTTTTCAATATGGCATTTTCTAAATTGCGACATTCAGGCAGTCTTGCTACACTGTGCAGATATGAACGAAGATGGTATTAAATGGAGCGCCCCCGAACACGATCATCGTGAACACTCTACAGATTGGTACTGGGTTGTTGGCATTATTACTTTTTCAGTCGCGACCGCCCTCTTTATTGCAGGAAACTTACTTCTCTCTATTATTATAATAATAGGTATTGGAACGCTCATGATACACACAGTGCAAACACCTAGGTATTTTGAATACCAGATTTCAGAGCATGGTATACGCGCGCATAAAAAATTTTATTATTGGGATTCCCTTGAATCTTTTTGGATACTTGAAGCAACAACAACTGAAGGTGGGGCTGTGGGCGCACAATTGCTTCTTACTTCTAAAAAACATTTCATGCCATTCATTGTTATTCCTCTCGGGAACACTTCTCTCGAGGAAATACGTGTAGCATTGCTCACAGTGCTTCCTGAAGAACCTCGCGTCGAACCATTTCCCGACCGAATCATGCGAAAGCTCGGTTTTTAAAACAAGACATCTTTCTTTCCCGTGTTTTTTGATTTTTTCAAGATTTGTGGTAAGGTATGAAAGCTTTTAATTGAGCATTTGCTCTCGTCGTTCAATGGATAGGACAAGAGTTTGCGGAACTCTAAATGTAGGTTCGATTCCTACCGAGGGCACCAATACAAAAGAGACCTCCTTGCGGGGTCTTTTTTGTATTGGTGCCCGAGAGCAAGCCAACTGCTTGGCTTGTGTGTAGGAAGCGAAAGACGGAACGATGTTTTTCTAACAAGAAAAACAAGTGAGTCGGGGTCGAGAAAATTTGAGAGCGACGGCGAACAAATTATTCGTGACCGAGACTACCGAGGGCACAACGTAAAGAAAAACAGTGCTTGCGCACTGTTTTTTAGTTGGGCCAAGCGCAGGGATGTTTTGTCAGCAGACAAAACCACGAGCTGGGGTCGCGAGCACTTGCGTAGATTGCGAGCACCGCGAAGCAATATACTTAGTGACTTGTGACCACACTAGATTAGCCGAACTTGATCCACAATACTACCCATTAGCAACTCGTGACCGAGACTCCCGAGGGCACCAATATCTTGACTTTGTTACAGTAATAAAATAAACTTTATGTATTATGAAAAAAATAATATTAGCGAGTGCTGTTTCCTTACTTTTACCAGCTTTAGTTTTTGCACAAAATAACGGCATGGAAATTGGAGTAGGTTCCTCGTTCACCATCAAAGAATTCGCTGCAATGCTTGAATTGCCGTTCATTATCTTTTCTGTTTTCCTGGGTTTTGGTGTTGCATTCATTGTTTCTCAAGAAATGAGGAGTGGATTTCTATTGCTTGCTTCTGGAATTCTTGTCATGGCAGTAGGACACTTGCTTCTTATGGGACAATCTCTCTTTAATTTCTTTCTTCCCGTCTATCTCTTTGGGCCAGTCGCAGGAAGCTTAGTCTGGCTCGGAGCACTTGCGCTCACATGGGGTCTTATTGGCTTAGGATTATGGCGTTTGCGAAAACTTGAATTATCCAAGTAAATATAACTTCTAAATTAAAACACCCGCAGAATCATGATTCTGCGGGTGTTTTAATTTAAGCGTTCTTAATAGGAAGCTCTATGTGAAACACTGAGCCTTTCTCTTCTTCAGGCTCATACCAAATCCTGCCTTCGTGCTTGTCGATTATATTTTTTGCCACATACAAACCAATTCCGCTTCCGTCTGGATGAACAAGCAGGGCATTTTCTCCACGTGAAAATTTTGTAAAAAGCTTAGAAATATCCTTCTTTGAAATACCAATTCCTGTGTCTTTAACTTTTATATGTAGTGTGTTTTCCGAAGATCCTAAGGAGAGTTTTATGAAACCACCCCGAGGAGTATACGTTATCGCGTTCATTATGACACTGCCGATTGCGAGAGTAAACTTCTCTTCGTCCAGAGGAATACTGTGGGCTTTCATTTTTGTCTCATATTCAAAAGTGATACCCTTTTCTTGAGCAAGTTCTTTATATTTACGAACAATGTCCTGCATAAATGCGACAATCTCAACATTTTTTGGTGAATGTTTGAATTTTCCTTCTTCCGCTTGGACCATATTGAGCAAATCACTCAAAACATCGCTCAGCTGATCGCTCGATATTTTTCCTTTCTCCAAAAGATCTATTTGGTTTTTTGTTAGCGCACCAGCGTCGCCGGAAGAAATGGCTTCGAGAACCCATTTCATTGAAGTGAGCGGTGTTCTGAATTGGTGAGCGACGATGGAAACAAACTCATGCTTAAGAGTGGCAATTTCTTGTTCTCGATCTCTCGCTACACGAATTTTTGCAACCATAAGATTGAAAATTCGTGCAAGTTCACCGATTTCATCTCTTGTCGCAACCTTTATTGAAACCGACAAATTACCTTTCATGACTTCACGCATACCGCGTATGAGTTCACGCAATGGTTCATTCAGTACGAAGACAAGCGCCATACTCCCTGAAATAACAATGAACAAAAATACAGAAACAACAACCTCTGCGAGCATTCTCATCTCTTCAAGGTTTTTTACCACGAACGAACTGTCGACAATGGCATCTTTTTGATTAAGCGCATCAAAAAGATTTACGACTAATCGTTCATATCCAGCGACTAAAAAAATGACCGTAATCGCAAAGATGATGAGTGTCGGCGCAACAAAAAAGAAAAATGTTTTTACAAAAAGAGGGACGCGAGCGTTAAATTTCGCACCTGAAAGCTCCTTGTTTTTTTCTATTAATTCTTTACGTGGAGTAACAACTGGTTTCATTTTCCTGCAAGAGTCTCCCGAACCTTATTTACAATCTCTGTTGTTGAAATATTCGCTTTAATAAGAAATTCTTTTGCTCCAAGCTTTTGAGCTCGCTCTAAATCTTCTTGGTCGCTAAGATTTGAAATAATCAAAACAGGAATATCTCGTAGCATTTCGTCTTTTTTTACATACGCCAACACATCAAAGCCATTGATGTCAGGAAGAAGAATGTCGAGCAAGATGATATCCGGCATCCGGTCATTTATTTTTTCAATTCCCTCTTTGCCCGTTACCGCACCAAATACCTCAAAACCCTCTTGTGTAAATTTTTGAGTAATGAGCGATCTAAGGAAACTATCGTCTTCTACAATAAGCACGTACTTTCGAGAAGTATCAATTTTTTCTTTTTCCATTGTGTTTTATTTTTTAGCAATAAGTTATTACCTTACACCACCATTATAACAACCTTCTGCACTTTCACAACCATAATAAGCAATTTTTTCAGCGAGACAATGCCACTGGTATTTAGAAAAAACACCCAATCTCTTTAAAGGGACTGGGTGTTTTTTAAGCATTATCCGATCTTCTTGATCATCTTTGCAAGACGAGATTTCTTTCGTGATGCGGTGTTCTTCTTGATGAGGTTTGTCTTTGCCGCCTTGTCGAGTGCTTTGTATGCCTTTGAAAGCATCTCCTGTGCAGCCTTTTTGTCCTTTGTTGAAACGAGGGTTCGCACCTCTTTTACTACTTCTTTCATCGTTTTCTTGCGACGATCGTTGTAGACCTTTTTCTTTTCTGACCCGCGGATTGCGCGTTTCGCTGATTTGGTAATTGCCATAATCTTGCTACTATACACAAACGAGTGAGTAGAGTCAAGTATGGAGTGTTTTTCTTCCTTTTGGATGAGCTTGGAAATAAGATACTAATTAAGTCTGTGTAGCAGTCTGCCCAGCCACCAAGTTTTGCTGAAAACATGGTGACTATTAAAAAGAAGCCCCGTTTCGTTGTTAAGCGAGACGGGGCATGTATTTTACTTTATTTGTTTTTAAGTTGCTCCTGATGTAACCAAAAAAGCAGTGCCTGGTTGCCATGGAACATTTTTCTTAACAAGGGAGATACACAAACTTTTCGACTCAAAGCTCACGACTGAGACACACTCAACTCCGTTAACTTTGATTGGTGATCCTAATGCAACAATACAGAAGTATTTCCTTACCAATGGATACGCTTTTCCAAAAGCGAGCTGTTCTATTGTGGTACAAGCACGTAATCCCATTCTCGAAAGACTCACTTCTGCATCCCTAGCAGTTATTCCGTTCGGGAACAAAACTATTTTTGGGAAGAATTTTTCTGCACCAAAAAAACATGCTTGGTAGTTTTTTTCCTTTATGCTCGAAGCAATTGGAGTGTAGCGACTTTTTTGAAGCAAGGCATCAAAATCCAAGGTATCGTAATCTACGATTATCTCTTTTTTGAGACTCACAACTATTACGTCATTGGTGTAAAAGGCTTGGCCTTGCGGGAATTTAAAAAGGTCACGGTCTGGTGAAGAGTGAACGAGTTTTATATCGGCCATCTAAATACCTCCTTGATGTCGTAAGTTGTCTGCTTGGTTGGTTTGAGCAAATTGCCCTACTGTGTGTACAAGAACTGAACAAAGTATCCTTTTTTAATAGACTTTGTCAAGGTTTTCTAAAATCGTGTTCATGGCAAAAAACATGAAAACCATGTACTATGTCCGTATGATATCTCACCTCTCGGGAACCCTTATTCATGCAAGCGACCGATTCATCATAGTTGATGTTCACGGTGTGGGATACAAGGTTCGTGTAGCAAAGGACACACTGATAAATCTCAGGAATATCTCCGATAAAAAAGTTTCTCTTTGGACACACTTGGCGGTTCGCGAGGACGTTCTCGACCTATATGGATTTTTAAACGAAGAGGACTTGGATTTTTTTGAACTTTTGATCAGCGTTTCTGGAATAGGGCCAAGGTCGGCACTAGGAATCCTCAACGTCGCGCCGGTCGAACATTTGAAAGAAGCAATCAGCCGAGGCGATGCGAGCTCCCTCACTAAAGTTTCTGGTATCGGCTCAAAAAGCGCGCAAAAGATAATTCTCGAACTTCGGGACAAGGTTGGTGTTCACGAAGAAGGTGGCAAGCGTTCGAGTTCTCTTCAAGACGAGCACGATGCAATCGAAGGGCTACAGGCGCTCGGTTATTCAGACCGTGAGGCGAGAGAGGCACTCAAGCAAGTCCCCTCTGAAATAAAAGGAACGAGAGACCGCATCAAACGCGCTCTCAAACATCTCTCAAAATAGAATGGCTCCCAACAACACACTCGAAAACATATTGAGACTTACTCGACGATTTATCCCACGCAGGATATTCCTATTTACCCAACCCTCCTATCACTACCTACTCGCCTTTGCTAGCGCTGTTCTTTATCGCTTCCCCTCGCGCCATATCAAGATTGTCGTAATCACTGGAACAAAAGGCAAGACTTCCACAACTGAAATTGTGAACGCACTCCTTGAGGGTGCGGGGTTTAAAACAGCACTTGCGAGCACGCTTCGTTTTAAAATAGGCGACAAAGAAGAGCGTAATCTTTTTAAGATGACCATCCCAGGAAGATTCTTTCTTCAAAAGTTTTTGCGTCGCGCGGTAGACGCAAAATGCGACTGGGTCGTGATGGAAATGACCTCGGAAGGAGCAAAAGTCTTTCGTCATAAATTCATCGAGTACAACGCTCTCGTCATCACCAATCTTTCTCCTGAGCACATTGAGTCTCACGGGTCATTTGAAAATTATAAGAAAGCAAAGCTCTCCATTGCGGAAGCTCTCGCACACTCTTCAAAGCGTCCACGTATCATCATTGCAAATAATGATGATACTTACGCACAAGAATTTCTTGCAATTGATGCGGATATCAAAAGTGCCCACGCCATAAAAGATGCAGAACCTTATACCTTAGAGAAAGACGCGACGACTTTTATGTTTGAGGGCTCCCCGCTCACCATATGTATCCCCGGAATATTCAATCTTTCTAACGCCCTCGCTGGTATCGCTTTTGCCCGCGCTGTGGGAATCGCTCCGCATGCCATACGAAATGCCCTTCAGAATTTTCATGGCACTCGTGGCCGTGTCGAAAAAATAACATGCGGTCAGGACTTCGATGTCGTTGTTGATTATGCACATACTGCGGACTCGCTCGAGAAACTGTATGGTGTATTTCCAAACTCAAGAAAGATCTGCGTGCTTGGTGGTACTGGTGGCGGGCGCGACAGCGCGAAGCGCTCGGTGATGGGCAGTATTGCCGACAAACATTGCGACGAAATAATCCTCACTGATGAAGATCCCTATGACGAGGACCCCGTGAACATAGTCAACGACATTAAAAACGGGATAACAAAAATAAAGACTGAGGTCATTCTCGATCGCCGCAACGCGATTCTGTCCGCGTTAAAAAGGGCTCGGACAGGCGACGCGGTGCTCATCACAGGCAAAGGCACTGATCCATACATCATGGGGCCAAACGGAACAAAAACTCCATGGGACGATGCGACGGTCGCACGAGAAGAACTCATGAACATAGGTTTTAGTAAAAATTGAGACATCTGATATACTCTACGTATGTTAAGCATCTTCCCCGAATTATTTATTTTTACATTCCTCGCTATCTTTGTGCTTCGCATGATGGTTGGATTCATGTTGCTCCATTTTGCGCATCGAGGATTTTTCCAAGAGCGCGCTCAGTACAAAATATTTTTTCATCGATTTGGCGACAAAGCGTCACTAAATTTATTTAAAATATCTATAGCGCTTGAATTCATTCTCGGAACACTTCTAGTTATCGGTTACAGTACACAAATAGCAGCATTGATTGCGGGCTCTCTTCTTTTTGTGGCCTTCGTGATTAAAATGAAACGACCCTCCCTCATTCCTTACAGTACTCCATCCTTTTTTCTCATGCTTTCCATTGTTTCTTTAATGCTGATTTTCTTGGGGCCGGGTGCATTCGCTTTCGACTACCCTCTTTAATCCTGATATCGTCTGCCAGCTCGATATGAAAAAATAAGGCCATTTTTTGCAAAATTCATATTTTATGGTAAGATTTTGGGCATCCTAGACGATACGCCGAAACCTCCATGCGCCCATAGCTCAGTCGGTAGAGCAGTTGCCTTTTAAGCAAACGGTCGTAGGTTCGATTCCTACTGGGCGCACAACGTAAAGAAAAACAGCGCCTGCGCGCTGTTTTTTAGTTGTGCGAGCCGGAGCTATGTTTTGCTATCAAGCAAAACAAGCGAGGCAGGGTCGTGAAAATTTTGTTTTGATGAAAACAAAATTATTCCTGACCACACTAAATTTGTCTCGACCGCAGGGAGAAGCGTTCTAGGAATCGAAGGGCGGAACATGTCGCGAAGCGACAGTGAGCCGGGGTCGCGAGTACTTATGAGCGTAGCGAATTAGTAACTTGTGACCGAGACTACTGGGCGCAGTGATGTTTTGCGAGCACGCAAAACCACGAGCCGGGTGAGAAAGCGAATGCTTGGAGCTTTTGCAAGGCCGGAGTTGATTTTTCTAACAAGAAAAATCAATGAGGAGGGGTCGCGGAAATTTTCGAGCGACGGCGAGAAAATTATCTGTGACCGAGAGCACTTACGTAGATTGCGAGCTTTGCGATGCAATATACTTAGTGACTCGTGACCACATATCCTCAACATTTCCCACCATGAGCTTTGCTCATTAGTAACTCGTGACCGAAACTACTAGAGCTCTTGACTAATCCCCTTCAATGTAATATTGTCGGGGAAGTAAAAGCTATCTTTTTATACCTAACCAAAAAGGAGTACCCTGTGGTTAATAATTTTTCTTCTTTTCCTGAAAAGCGAAAAGTTCAAATCGTAACAGCTTGGCTTCTACTGCACGGATGTATTGCAACTCATGCAAATGGTAAGTCTTCCTGTTACTTGTTAAAAATGTACCCAAAAACTCCTCGCAGAATACCGATGTCTCTAGCTGACCTTTGTAAGCCGGTCTTACTAGAACCTCAACCAGTTGATATCGGGACACTCACATTTGGAGAAACATTGGTGCTCACTTTAACCAACCATGAGCATTATGGCGCGGCTCAAAGATTAACTCAGAATTTGAGTAAAAAATTCGGTTTAAAAATAAATCTTTGCTTATCGGAACTTGCCGCTTAATAAGAAAAATTCTATAGTCCGTATGAAACGAAAGTTTTGTACGGGCTTTGTATTTAAGGGCTAAATTTTCTTTTAGGAGTTGTCCACAGGTTTGCCTTGCCTCCTCATATTGTTAGAGTGTATAATAAGAGAGGACAAGAAGAGTTTAATAAAAGTTTCAAAGTTCAACCAACTTATTGGTTTCAATTCGAGGAAATCTTAAAATAATTTCTTCTCTGCACATTACGCAATACACAGCGCTCGGACAATCTATTAAAACAGTCCGCCCAATTTGATCTTTGCCTTCACTGGAAGGACACACAAAAATGCCCCACTTCATCAAGTTGGGGCTTTTTTTAATTCATGATCACAAGCCAAGGATAAATCGCTCAAGCGCTATGTTCATCGGCTCCCCTCCCCGATGCGCTTCGTGATAGAGTGACGTGAGTGCCTGAGAAATATTTTTTATTTCTTCATGCGTGTAGTTTTTAGCGTACATGCGCACCTTTTTCGCAACATAGGGATTGAGTCCAGCATCACTTTTCCCATCATTGTTTTTCATGAGCGCGATATTTTTCACAGACCAAAATAGCGTCCCCGATATTTCCTCATCGCTCAATCCCGAAGCAACCGCTTTTTGATACAAAACCCAAAGGTCCTTTTTGTTTCGTTCTCCGAGCGCGTCTCCCAAAGAAAAAATGCTGAACTCTGGGCGCGATTCATTTTTGGACAAGGCAAACTCGCGAATTTCCTCAACATGAGGGGCCAGGTCCTCCGCAACCTTTTTTGCAAGCGTCGGCTCAAATATCAAAAAAATATTTTCTGAGCGCGCGAGTCCTTCTTTTTTTACAACGAGTAATTCTTGGTTTTCTTTTTTTTCCAGAACCCCGCTCAATACAAAAAGTGCATTTCCTCCAAAGAGCCCTTTGCTCACAAGCGCCTCGTCGAACCACCCACTTGAAATATTTTCTTCTGGAACAACTTCCACAAGCACCTCCCCATTTGAAAGCTTGCTCCTCAGTGTTTGAAAATATTTCAATCCATGAACTCTGTCATTTCCATATAGTACGTACAGCATATTATTCTACCTCTTTCATATCACCCCACCTTGGTCCGACTTTTATCGACACGGTTACGGGAACAGAAAAATCCACTGCGTGTTCCATGGCGCGCTTGATGACCTCGCACGTTTTTTCAACTGCATCTTCTTTTACTTCGTATAAAAGTTCGTCGTGGATCTGTAGCAATAAATGTACTTCATCAGCAAGTTTCGCTTTCACGATTTCTTCGTGAGCTTTTTTCATGGCGATCTTGATGATGTCGGCTGCGGTCCCCTGAAGTGGCGCATTCATTGCCATGCGTTCCGCAGAAGCCCTCATGAAGGGTATCGCGGACTTGAGTCCAGCGAAAAATCTCCTTCGTCCAAAGTATGTCGTCGTATAACCATCTTTTTTTGCGCGCGATTTCACGTCCTCAAAGTATGCGGCAATCTTGGGGAATGTTTTGAAATAGTTGTCGTAAAACTCTTGAGCCTCAACGCGTGTCGAGCCTAGGTTGTCCTTGAGTGCATTGACGCCCATGCCGTACACGATGCCGAAGTTAATGACCTTCGCTTTGCGACGCATTTCTGCAGTCACTTCCTTTTCGGAAACACCAAAAACACGTGACGCTACCGACGTGTGCACATCGACGCCTGTTTTAAATATCTCGACCAAGTTTTCATCTCCCGAGAGTACAGCAAGAACACGCATTTCAATTTGCGTATAATCAAGCGATAAGAGCGTTGATCCTTTTGGTGCCACGAACGCATCTCGGATCGCGCGCCCCATATCACCACGCACTGGGATATTTTGCAGGTTTGGATTCGTAGATGACATGCGCCCCGTTGTTGTTCCTGTTTGGTTGAGCGTCGTGTGTAATCGCCCATCTTCTTCCGCTAAAAGAGGCATGTTGTCTATGTATGTCGAGAGAAGTTTTTGAAGCTCTCTATACAACAAAATGTCTTCGATGATTGGGTGTGCTTCGCGCATTTTCACAAGCTCAGACTCGCGCGTTGACCGTGCGCCCCCTTCTGTCTTCTTGAGTCCTTTTGCCGTAAGTCCTAGTTTATCAAAAAGGATTTCTCCAAGTTGTTTTGGCGAATTCATATTGAACTCCCCTCCAGCGTGCGCATAAATACGTCCCGTGATTTCATCGAGTGTTTTATGGTATTTGACAGAAAGTTTTTCTAAGTGTTTTTTGTCGATGAGAATTCCGTACGTCTGCGCTTCTTCGATAATCGGAATGATGGGGAGCTCAACATTGCGATACACTTCTCCCAGTCCTTGTTTGTCTATCTCTTTTTCAAGCTCCAAAAACGCATCTTTAAAATTATTCTTCTTTGCATAATGAAGAAGGTCTTCAAGAGAAGGGTTTGTAATATCTGAGTTAATAAGCCAAAGCGCGATCTGCGCCTGCTTGAATTCTTTAGGATCGATGGAGTCCTCGTCTTTTTTTTGAGCCACTTCTTCTTCTGAGACAGGTCGCTCCACCCCGACGAGCTCGTGCAGTCGATCGCGAAGCGCCCGAAACTCTAGCTCAGCAAATAGTTTCTCGGCAGTTTTTGGGTCAAAAGTTTCGCGCCAGACTTTCGGTGGCAGTGAAAACTCGATGGGTGCATCACGGCGCACAGTCGCAAGCGTCTTTGAAAACAAAGCTTCGTCTTCTCCTTCCTCGAGAAGTTTCATGACGCGTGGTGTTATCTTCAAAGCTCTGAAAGCTTCGGGGTTCTTTTTTAGCTTCTTGTACATGTTCTCGATGGTACCAAATGCGGTGATCAAAATCGTCGCGGTTTTTTCTCCGATACCAGAAATGCCGATGATGTTGTCCGATGGGTCGCCACGAAGTCCCTTGTAGTCAGGAAGGAGCAGTGGTTTGAAACCGAACCGCGCGACAACCGCTTTCTCGTCATAGAGAATCGTGTCGTTGATTCCCTTTTTCAACGTATACACAAGCACGCGGTCATCATCGACAAGTTGAAGCGTGTCCATGTCCCCTGACGCAATGATAACGCGAAGGTCTTTTTCATTTTTTGTTTTTTCTACGATTGTTGCAAGGAGGTCGTCCGCTTCAAATCCGGGAAGTTCATACGCTGGAATAGAAAGGGCTTTAAAAATATCGCGAGATCTCTTGAGTTGATGCACGAGGTCGTCCTCTGCTTTCGCGCGACCTTGTTTGTACGCTTCGTACGCTTCATGACGAAAGGTTGGCTGAGGAAGATCAAAACATCCAACGATATAATCGGGTTTCAGATCTTTGATTATTTTCATGATCATCGTCGAGAGGCCGTAGAGAGCGCCGGTTGGTTCACCCGAACTCGAGGCGAACCCAGGAAGTGCGTGGTATGCACGATGAATAATCGCATGCGCGTCGAGAATGATGAGTGTTTTTCTTGTATCTTTTTTTGCCATATTAAAAAGAAAGTCCTTCTATGCAGCGCGTTGTTTCGTCTATATGTTTAAATGAGAGCGTAATAATGTTTTCGGGGAGCGCGCTCTTCACCTGCTCTGGCCATTCGAGGAATATCAAATTTTCACGTTCTTTGAGCAGTGTCTCCCAACCAAGACTTTTCATCTCGTCGCCAGAGGTCAATCGATATGCGTCAATGTGGATGAGTTTTGTAAACCTATCTCCAAAAAAAGGATTTTTGGGAATATTGTATATCTTTTCGAGAATGAACGTCGGGCTGTTGACAGTATTGGTGATGCCAAGCGCGCTCGCGATACATTTCACAAATGCAGTTTTCCCTGATCCAAGATCCCCCGAAAGCCCAATGACAGTTGCGGGTGTTTCCATTGAAGCGTCTGTCGTATTAAGCATTGCTAGAAACTTTTCCGCAACATCTCTAAGCTCCGATAAACTTTTTACTTCTTTATTTCCTGCTTCCTCCATAGCCACATCTTAACATTTTTGAAGAAGAACAGAGAGTTCCACCAAGGGCTGTTTTATGGTAAAGAAAAAGAGGGTGGCCGTACTGCCACCCTCTTTTTCTTTACCCAGTTTTATCTATTTTTTTGGTTTCGGCTTTCCTGCAAACCTTCCGTAGAGCATTTCTGCCAGAAGTATGAGGAGCAACATCAGCGCAAACAATGAAATCCATCCGAAGAGTGTTGTTGGTAGGAATGACCCTGCTCCAAAAACATTTGCTCCGACGAGAGACTGTGCGCGAAGAGCTTTATGTGTCGCATATGCAAGCGCATCTCCTTGAATGTTCGAAGGTGTAGTGTACACAAGGTTTGCAACTACTACTACAAGTTCGCCTTCAGGAACCTTATTGTTTACTGTTCCTGTAAGAGTGAGGTCTCCTGATTCACCTGCGTCCAGTGATTTGATATCGAGAGTGAGTGTATTGTCTGCTGGAGTGAATACACCACTATCTGCGCTTTTAAAGGCGACCGATGCGGGAAGGAGAACGCGCAATACAACTTTTTTCAAATCTTGATTGCTTTCATTCTTCCACTCTATTCGATACGAGCGACTTTCTCCTGGAAGAATGGTCTCTGATCCCCCATCAACCGTAAGCATAACGAGTGACTGAACTCCTGTACCACGATTGATGATTGTTGTAGTTCTGGTAGTTGTACGTGGTGTAACCTGGTTGATGTATACAGTTGTATCTACTGGTCGCACTGTCGCGCCATCCGCTACAAAACTCTGAACAAGTCCGTAGCTTTTCCCATAAGAATTTTCTGCCACTACGCGATAGTAATAGGTATTCCCTCGCACAAGTCCGGTAATGGTGTCCGAGTGTCTAATGCTCGGCAAGGAGCCGACCTGAACTGACGGTGTCGTATTTCCGAGGCCCGCATTTGTTCCCCACTCAAACCAAGCGTTTGAAGAAACGCTTGCTGAAGTAAGGATGAGCGAATTCAACTGCGCGGTTGAATTTGATATCTGTGTCGCAAGTGTGGTGACTGCCGTTGGTGCAGATCCGACACCCGCGTTATATCCTATATTCGGATATGTTCCTCCGCCCATCGTTGTGAACGAGATCGTGTTTCCATATACTATACCCTGTGAGCTCTGCGCTACTGCGCGGTAGTAGTATGTGGTGTTTGAAGCGAGCCCAGAAAGATACGTGTTGTAGCTCATTGAGCCAGTTCCCGCTGAATTCTGCGAAGTTGTATTACCGAATGAATAACTCGTACCCCACTCGAACCATGCCATCGTTGAATAGCCGTTGCCGTTCACAATGCCATTTAAGGTTGCGTTATTCTGTCCAATGCTTGTTGCTGAAATAGTGCTCACTGTCAATTGTCCGCCATAATACCCGCAATTCCCATAGTACCCACAACCTACTCCCTGCTGTCCTCCTACATACACAATGACCGACGCTGATGCCGACCCCGTGCTGTTTGCACACGTGATTCCATATGTTGTTGTTTGTGTAAGCGGGCCTGTGTAAAAAGTCCCCGATGAGGCACTGCCCACACCCGTCCATCCGCCGGAGCCCCCTGTCGTTGTACAAGAAGTTGCATTGCTCGGATACCAGTGAATATATGTCGCGTTATTGTATTGAATATTGGTTTGGTCCGCATTGATGGTAACGGTCGGAAGAGTTCCTGTTGTTCCTCCACACGAAGGCGTGCTGAAAGAAAGAATGCTTCCTGTTGCTGTGCCAGCGGTGTTTTGCGCCATCGCACGGTAATAGTAGTTCGTATTTGGAGTGAGCCCAGAAAGAACCTGTGTGAATGTAGAGTTCGTGCTGAAGCTCTGACTTACTGTTCTTGTTCCTCCTCCAGACAAAACAGTACTCTGGTTTGTTCCCCATTCAAACCACGCTGTTGTTGAATTTCCGTTTGGAGTGACAGTGCCACTGATTGTTGCGCTGGTACAACTTCCCACCACGGCTTGCGCAGACACAGCACTTGCCCCCAAGAAAAATCCTAGGATAGAAAGTGCGCTGATTCCAAAAATTTTTATTGCTGTTTTCATAGTGTTCTGCGAAGCAGATAGTTTAAACTCGGATAATTTAATAAAGATTCTTTACAATAAACAAAAGGTGGCACAGGTAAATTTACTTACTCATAAACTTACTTTCTAAAATACTGAAATTTTTTCAGAACTTTAGAAAATACAGAAAAGGCGTTTTTAAGCGTCTTTTCTGTTAAAAACTACAAAGGAAAGATTACCATGCGCCAGTGGTTGTTACACCTGGGCCAAACACTCCTCCTGTCACAACGCCAGGACCAAGAGCTCCGGCAGAGGCATGACCACCTCCTCCACAAATGACCCCCGCTATACAAAGTCCTACGCCTGTAGCAATAACTGCTCCAGCCACCGCATAGGGAACCCACGTGGCTTTATACCACGCTTCTTCTGTGATAGGAGGATCATCGCAGTATGTTCTACCGTCTGGATCAACCCCTCGAACTCTGGGCGGGTTGCACGCCAGCAACGGCTGCACTCTTTTTTCCGTCATTTTTACCGACGGATACGAGATGCCGCCATATATCTTGTTACGACAACTCTCCAGAGCGTGTGCCGTTTCTGGAACACCTCCTTGTCCGCGAATAAAAAGAACTGGCTCTCCTGCCCCCAAGGGAACAAATTTCGCCTTTCTCTCTCCAACATTTCCAGGGGTGTCCATAGCGACACACACGCTTCGTTCCAGTGGAGCGAGGACCAGATTATTTTTATTGTAAGGCGTATTTTTCGCCTTCATAAATCTTGGTACATAATAACTGCAACTCCCTGACTGAAGCGCCTTCTCGCACTCATCGCGGGTATTAAAGATGCTCATACCTCCTTTTATACACTCGTTTGGTTCGGACGCTGTTTGTTGTGTGAGTTGCCCCTCTGGATACACGATAGGTCTATCGTATACCCTTTGCTGTGTCATTGCGCAACCTGATGCGGCCGCAACAGCGACAAGCAGTGCAAGCATGTGATAAACCTTCATGTGATAACCTCCTTACGTAGTTTATTTTAATAGAACAAGAGTGACGGCAAAGTTTTTAGTACTTTGTCCTTCTTTTTTTATTATATCACTTTACAGTAGAAAGTCAAGCGCACAAAAAAAGCTCAAAGGGGTGCACTCTGCACCCCTTTGAGCTTTTTTTGTGCGCTTATTTTTCCTCTTTAGGTTTCTCGTCATGCGCTTGTTTTTCTTCAAGCTCGCGCGCCCTCTTTCGTTCTTCAGCTCGATCAAAAGCTGTGAGAATACCGAGGGGTATCGCCAAGAGTGCTACAAAAATGAGCATCCATCCTATAATGGTGTTGGGAAACATTTCGCTTCCTGCTCCAATGACAGATGCGCCATTCGCTTCATTTGAAGTTTCATATGTTTGAATGCGTGCGCCTCCAGCAGAAGTTCCCGTCACGCTTCCTTGAGCGCCCGAACTTTTTTGTGTTCCAGAAACGGAAGCGCTTTGCCCACCTACGGCAAGCGTTGATTCTTTTTTATTATTTGATGAAGTGGTGTTTGTAGTATTTGAAGTGTTTGTCGTGTTCGTTTTGTTTACAACATTTGTTGTGTTTGTGATTGTTGTCTGGGCTCCAGACGGTAGTATGTATGTACTTACAGGAGAGTAGACAATGCTTCCACTTTCCATTCCTGCTGCTCGGAAATAATATGTCGTTCCTGGAGTTAGGTTAGTAATTCGTGTTTCAAAAGGACCTTTGTTCCACACCTGCGTCATTCCTGTCGCGGTTGTAGGATTTGATTCTATTCCCCACTCGAACCATACATTCGTATTCTTCCACTCATTCGAAACATTTGCGGATAGCAAAACCGTATCACTGGA
Organism: Patescibacteria group bacterium; assembly: GCA_038061275.1. Lineage (GTDB taxonomy): Bacteria > Patescibacteriota > Minisyncoccia > Phycocordibacterales > UBA1550 > UBA1550. Next base: position 19,778 of record JBBTZQ010000031.1, on the reverse strand, counting down.
ATAACGCTGAATTGAGACCGGCGTAAGGATGGGGGCCGCAAGAGCTTCGTTCACAAAAACAAAGAAAAGTGCGCCCGAAACCGCCGTTAAACGAATTGTTGAAATAAGAAATTTATTCATAGGTATATTATATCATGTATATTTAAAAAGTCAATAGGCAAAAAGAAAGAGCGGCACGTCTCGAAAGACAGCCGCCCCTGCAAGTGATGCGAATTTTATATCTCATCACTTGCTCCCATACATCATTCTTGTCAACGGATAAATGGCGAGCATGCCGAGCCCTGGTCCCCAAAAATTTACCCCGCCCGTTCCTCCATAATAACCATAGAGGCTTGAGCTACTTGATACAAGCCACCCTCCGAGAAGGAGACTTCCTACGCTTTCAAGCGGATTTGGTGGTCTCCACCCCGACCTTTGTTGCGGTTGCTCGCAGTTGAGATTTTTGCTTGCTTTACAGTAAGCATCTATCTCGCGTTGCTTCTGCTCTGCTGCTTCAAGGTCCTGAGCGCCCTTTAAGCTGGCACGCTCTACAGGATCGGTTGGCACCGCAGGAAGTCTCGAGGTTTTGAGAACCGCCAAGGCTTCCGGACTTATCGCCCTTCCGCCGAGTGTTACTTTGTTCGGAGGGGTTTTCTCTTCGTCATAGACCCTTCCTTTTTGTTCACCATGGTTGACCGATTTGTTTCCATTGATGGAACCCTGCGTGCTTGTGCTCGCACAGCCGCTTAAAACAAGTGCGAACATTACAGCCATTGAGGCCATAAGTTTTTTCATGATGTCCTCCTTTGATTTTCAACCTGAATCGCGAAATGCGTATCCAGTGCTACTATCTGGATACATTATACCAAATACATTCGATTTGTCAAGTGGCAATCTCTCCTTAAAATACATATACTGTAAGAAACAAAATGTCCCATTTTAACGAAGCCGACGACGATAAAAAGTTTTCCGACCTGCGCAAAAAGGAAGAGGAAGAATTTCTTCAAATAATGTCGGAAAAATATAGCATTCCCTACCTCGACATCGCCTCTGTTTCGGTGGATGTTGGCGCGGTTGGACTTCTCAAGGAAGACGTTGCGCGCGCTGCGCTCATTGCTCCCTTTCAACTCTCTGGGAAAAATCTCAGGGTGGCGATATTCTCTCCCACGGACGCGAGCACCAAAGAGGTCATCTCGTCTTTGGAGGAGCGTGGTTTCAAAATCGAACTTTATCTTTCTTCGCACGCAAGTTTAGAAAAAGTTTGGGAACGCTATCATGATATTTCTGGCGCAACAAAAAGCACTGCGGGGCTTGTGGACATCTCGGGCGAAAGCATTGAAGGTCTCGCGTTGCAATTTAAAACCCTGAGTGATGTTCAGGTGGTTTTGAAAGAGCTCCTTGATACCAAGGACGCGCGCAACGTCACAAAAATACTTAATGTTATTCTTTCGGGAGCAATCGGTGTCGGCGCATCGGACATTCATGTTGAGCCAAGTGGGGACTCCGTTCATCTTCGTATTCGTATCGATGGCGTGCTTCAGGAAGTTGGCGTGTTGCCGACAAGCATCTACCATCTTTTTAGCTCACGCTTGAAACTCCTTGCGGGGCTTAAGTTGAACTTGGGTGCCGAAAGCCAAGATGGTCGTTTTAGCATCCGCATCTCAAACCTTGATGTTGAAATTCGTGTTTCCGTTATTCCGAGCGCTTATGGGGAAGGCATTGTCATGCGTATTTTGAACCCCAAGTCTTTAGATGTCACGCTCGAGGACCTCGGCATGAATCCACGCTTGTATGCACTCATTGAAAAAGAGATCCGACGTCCTCACGGCATGATCTTAAACACAGGTCCAACCGGCTCAGGTAAAACCACAACACTCTACGCATTTCTCAAAAAAGTTTTTTCTCCGGAGATAAAAATGATGACGATTGAAGATCCTATCGAGTATCACTTGGCAGGAGTTTCTCAAACTCAGGTTGAAGAAACAAAGGGGTACACATTTCTCGAAGGAATTCGCGCTGCGATGCGCCAAGATCCTGATATTATCATGGTCGGAGAAATTCGCGACAGTGAAACGGCGAAGGTCGCGATTAACGCCGCTCTTACTGGGCACATGGTTTTTTCAACACTTCACACAAATACCGCAGCAGGAGCGATTCCTCGCCTAATAGAGCTTGGCGTTACTCCAAAGATTATCGGGTCATCGGTTACCGTTATCATTGCTCAACGACTAGCCCGAAAGCTTTGTGATTTTTGTAAAAAAGAGGATACTCCGAGTAGCCTTGAAAAAAAGATTATTGATGAAGTTGCCCTATCCATCGAACACAAAACGGGAACAAAAATTCAGTCTCAAAAAATTTGGCGACCCATTGGTTGCGAAAAATGCAACAATACGGGATACCGTGGCCGCGTGGGAATTTTTGAAGTAGTCCTTATGGATGCCGATATTGAAGCGCTCTTGGATGGTGTTCCGAGCGAACGTGAGGTTAGAGAAGCCGCAAAAAAACAAAAGATGCTCAATTTGCGCGAAGATGGCATTGAGAAAATCACGTCGGGAATCACTTCGTTTGATGAAGTTGCGCGTGTGGTTGACCTCGACCGCGAGTAGTATTTTTTACTAAAAAACCGCCCCGCCTTGTAAAAAGTCGGGGCGTTCTGTTTTATTTAATTAAAGTAAAGATTTGTTTCTGCTAACTGCAAGAGTTCTTTTCTGATACGAAAAGGTGTTTCCTGAACTGATGTGGGTGTAATAACCCGACTACCAAACAAAAACGGCTTGTTTGGGTCGTTCCATGTTTGAATAACCAGTATGCCTCGATGTGAAATTTTTTCAATAAGCTTTTTATAGCTTGCTTGAATGATCACGATGGTTGTGCCCTTAAGCCACAGCATCACTTCTTTCGCGCAACTTGCGTAAAGAATTCTTGCGAATATATTTTCAACATTCTCTAGCACTTCAAACACCTGAGAGCAGTAGTCAACTTCTTTTTTGTTGTCTACAAATACAACGACTTTTATTCTCTTCTTTGACACGATTTTTCTCCTCGACAATAGTGGAACAAATGACAGCGACCTCTATAGAATGTACCCGAGATACCGTCCTAAGTCAAACAACAAAAATGCCCAAACTTTGAGTTGGGCGATTTTGTTGTTTTTTAGACCTAAACGCTATACTATAAAGAAGCAGTGCTCGTTTAAAAAAGAAAAAATCCGATACATAAACCTCATGCAGTTCACGGAACGCAAGGAACCGAGTTAAGAGGCGGTCTAAGGATGGTGTCAGCGCTCTTCGCATAAAGCGAAGTACCAACACGTCCTCGTCCACGACCATGTGAATCCGTAAGGACCCAACGACAGGAGGCTTATGTATAGGATCTTTTTTAAAACAACATGATGGCCTTAAGCCACCTACTAATACACTAGCACAAAACAATTTTTATGTCAAGCTTTTCCCAAGATACTATTCTCGAAGAAGAAAATAACGAAGCAAACAAAGGCTCTGGTCGGGATTTTTCTTTTCTTGATCAAGCTCTCCGCCCCAACCGTTTTGACGATTATATAGGACAGGAAACTATTAAGAAGAATCTCAAAATACTGCTTCAGGCCGCAAGTGAACGTTCGCATCCGCCCGAACATGTCCTTTTTTACGGGCCGCCAGGGCTCGGAAAAACTACATTGGCGCATCTTATCGCAAACGAAATGGGGTGTCAAGTTAAGAGTACTTCGGGTCCAGCTATTGAGAAAGTCGGTGATTTGGCGTCTGTTTTGACCAATCTTTCTCCTGGAGACGTTCTCTTTATTGATGAAATTCACCGACTAAACAAGATGATTGAGGAGGTTCTCTATCCTGCTATGGAGTCGGGGGTTCTCGATATCATCATTGGTAAAGGGCCGAGTGCACGCACGATTCAGCTAGACCTTCCCCCTTTTACGCTCATAGCCGCTACGACACGGGTTGCAATGATTTCCTCTCCTCTTCGTTCCAGATTTTCAGGAGGAACATTTCGCCTTGAATTTTATACAAATGAAGAGATTGAGAAGATCATCAAGCGCTCGGCAGGAATCCTTGGTATTCCACTTTCAGATGAGTCTGCAAAGGAGATTGCCCAAAGAAGCCGTTCGACTCCCCGCACAGCAAACTATCTCCTGAAGCGCGCCCGGGACTTCGCTCAAGTCGAACGAGGGGAGCTTTCTCCAAGCTCGGTTTCAAAGGCTCTTACACTTCTAGAGATTGACGAGCTTGGACTCACAGCACTCGACCGAAAGATACTTGAGGTGATAATCGACAAATATAGAGGAGGCCCCGTCGGACTCTCCACTATCGCCGCAGCGCTCTCTGAAGAGGTTGCAACCATAGAAGAAGTGAATGAGCCATATCTCCTACAGCTCGGGCTTATCGAGCGCACCCCACGCGGGCGTGTTGCAACCGCACGCGCATATGAGCATCTTGGTTTTGATTATCCTGAAGAGCATCAAGGGAAACTTTTGTAAAAATTACACCAACACATTACATAGGACTCGCCTATGTAATACTCCGTATAAATAAAAAGGATCCGCACACCGTGCGAACCCTTAGAAAATTTCTTTACATCTTTTTATATGTTCTGCCTATTATTTTGTGGGCTTCTACGATACGTTCATGCCCGACAAGGTTTTTGTCCGGCATGATAGCTTTACCGAACACAACTTCTTTTCCTTCAATCCTCACGGGAAGAATTGGGACATTATACATCTGCGCAATATTAATGAAGCTTGAGTGGATGTTTCCCTCTCTATTGATTCCTCCTTCCGGAAAGATGCCCACAACTCCATCGGACGAAGTAAGGATGGTTCTAATCGTTTTAAAAGCGTGTTTGTTTACAGTTGAAAAACGCTTTCCTCCATCCTCCTCTCTTTCGACAGGAATAGTAAGCGAGTATTTCACAATGAAGCTCACTGCAAACCCAACACAAAAAGCAATTGGACGACTTTTTCCGCGGGCAAATTTTCTGGCTGAAATCTCAATACTGTAGAGGCCTAGTCCAGCGAGCCATCTAATCGGCCTTTTCCCAAAGTTTAACGCGTCAATTATTATCCATGGATCATAGATACTGGTATGGCGGGAAACAACGATGAATGGACCTTTCGTGGGAATATTTTCTTTCCCTGAAACTTTTATGCGCAAACGCGGAGCCATGATGAGCCTCCACAACATAGTGGTAACATAATACATCATTACACTCTCCTTTTTTCGTTTCGTTGAGTTTGTTGCGTTAAAAAACTTCTTTCCACAGAGTATCGGAATGTCCGCGGTGTGTCAACGAAGATTTTTGGACAGCGGGGCTTATATGCGTTTTTTCCAAAACAATACGTAGAGCACCAAGAACGAGGCGGTGAACATCAGTAACCATGAAAGTTGCATCTGTAGAAAATATGAGGTGGTCATATACCCTTCTGAAATCAGCTCTTGGTAGTCTGTTGCATAACTAAGGTCGCAGGGGAAAAATACACAGTTTCGATTTTCGAACGGATTTGTAAATAAATACGTAGCTGGTAGCAATATCCCCACTATGGGCAACGTCCACAGGTATGCAAAGCGACTGAAGCCGAGCTTAATAGAGCCCCAAATCGACATCGGAATAATAAGGGCGTGCATCGTAACCGAGATGAGCACTGTTGCATAAAGCGCGCTATCAGAAACAAGAAGGCTTGTTCTCCCCAGCCCATAACCAAACGCTTCAAGAAAAAAATCCGCTATCCATAAAAATTGCGCGGGAATCGACATAATAAGCGTTGCGTTAACTACTGATGCTTTCTTGTAGTAAAAACCGTAAGCAAGAAAAACCGCCATTACGTTGCAGAACCAAAAAATTTCCTGTAAGTCTCTCCCCTCAAAAAGAATGTGAAAAGAAAGATTGAGAGAGACTAGTGCGAAAAAAAAGACTCCCCAAAATCGCATCCAATCTGTCGCTTCAATCTTTTGGAGTAAACGTTGTACGCGTGTAGAGGTTTTTATTGAATTCAGGATACGAGTGAATTGTTTCATATGAAGTTTCGTTTACGGTGATTGCGGTACAGGCATTGTTCGGGAACACATGGCACAGGTTGGCATTTTCGGTATTCATGGGGTCATCATGAAATGTGGTCAGCCACACATCTATGATTGCCGTATGTGTTGGTGTTTCGAAAGAAATCTTTTGTGGCGGATTTTTTTCCAAGAGATCAAAGGAGAGCATGTCGAGGTTGGGGATTGTTATACCCGAAATAATCTCATGGTATGACAATGCGGGACAAGAAATGTAGTGCGACCAACCGATCACATTAAAGGTGAACATTTCACCGAGAAAGAGCCTTTTCTCCTCTGCATAAACAACAAGACTGGCCTCCAGGCCTGCATTTTCTTCTTTAAAAACTGCTAAGTGTATGCTTGAATCTTCGTATTTCATAGTTGTTTCTCCGGGGACCCTGGACCTACAATAAGCATATCATAATTCGGTTTAAAAACACTATTCTCTCTCACTCCGGTCTTATACGAGAGCGGGCGCCACGATAAATTTTCATATTTGTCTTTAAACTGGCTTACATACTCATTGTCCTCTGTGTGTATGTTGCGCTCGCTACCCTTCCCAACGACAAAAAATTTTTCTGTTGTTTGTTCTGAGCCGTCGGGAAGACTGTTCCACGCATAGTACTCAAGCATGTTTTTAAAACCACTTGCTTCTAGTGTCCGCTCGAGCACGTCACTGTGTGCTGGGAATATTTCCTTTGGATATCTCCAAGAAACAAGCATGCCGTCGTCAGCAAGCGCGCTTCTCGCAAAACTGTAAAACTCTGTTGAGTATAAGGGGAGCATTTTGTCGTGCCTTAACCCCGGGAGATCAACGAGGATCAGGTCGTATGACTTTTTGTTTCTTTTGAGAAAATAAAAAGCGTCTTCCACAAAAAGCGATTGCTTCTCGTATTCAAAAGCTCTGTTGTTTTTTTCAAGCAGATATGGCTCTGTGCGCGCATATTGCTGAAACTTTGCATCCAAATCAACCAAGTCTATATGTAAAATGCGATCATCGTATGATCGCAGATTGTTGGTAGCTATAAAGTCCCCGCCGCCGAGGATGAGGATTGACAGCTTTTTCTCTTTTGGGAAAAAAGACAGGGGGACATCCACGAGCCCGTTATGGTATGCGCCCACCCACGAATTGCACATTTGCACATGCTCGTCGAGATTTAGACATACGTCGCTTGGAACAAGCTCGGGGTGTTCAAAGTTTATTTTATACACAACAACATCTTGGTACGGCGTCGTGATTGAATCTAGAATTTCAAGAGAAGCAACTGGCACGCTCAGCGTTTCATACCCACGCTCAATCATTCCCGTAAAATAAAGCTTTTGAATCACTTGTTCTGCTTTTTGATACGTAAAGTAAACACCCGTAGTGAATACTGCGAGGGCGAGGGCTTGCAACACGAGCCTTTTCCGAGAATATAATTTATATTGAATCGCAAAAAGAATCGCAACGAACGCATTTAAGAGTGCTATTATTATCGACGTTGTGAGGAGCCCGAAATTTGGATAGAGAAGAAGCGCAAAAACAAAGGACCCCGCAAGGCTTCCTATGTAGTCTATGCCGAGAACCCGCGCAAAGCGCTTACCCGCTTCAAACTCTGTTAGGAGTGGTAACTCTAACCCCGAGAGAACCCCAATCAAAATAATTGGCAGATGCGACAAGGTAAGCAATATCCAATAAGGCAAAGCCTCCCCAAGTGGCCCGTTGAGGTATACAATAAAAAATACCCCCATGAACCCGAAGAATGTTAGGAGTAATTCCGTATAAAAAAAGAAGCGCTGTGTGTGAACTTTGTCTTTTATGTATTCATACAAAAAAGCACCTGCCCCAAGAGACATTAGAAATAAACCTATTGTTGCTGAGTACCGTAGTACTGTCCCTCCAAAGACTGTGGTGAGGGTCTGCGCAAAAACAAGCTCATATATAATGCTGCAGAAAGCAACAACAAAAGTGGTTGCCGGTATGAATAAGTGGCTTCTATTGTTCATACGATTTTTTAATTAGCGACACAGTTTTTCTACGGCACTCACATAGCTTGTGGAGCGGTTTATGTAAGCAAATGCGGCTTGAAGATTGTCTCCCTTGCTCAACCTAGAAAACAAGTTGGTTATTTCGCTTTTTGTAAATCTCAATTCAATAAGAGTGTCTATCATGTTTGTGTGCGCTGTTTCGATAGTGAGTGTTTTTTTGCAGATAAAAGAAAGGAGCTCTTTAACATCATCGTTACTCGTATCGTTTTTTGTAAGAATAGGACTTAGGAGTTTCTCCATATTCTCAAACTGAGTAGCGCTCGTGCTACTTGTAGTGGTGGCGGCAGTGGTTCTCTCTCCTACTAGCCCCACTATTCCCGCATCAACCTCTAATCTTACTTGTATTTCTGTTGCACTACAAAATGTTCTCATCGCGTTCGTCGTTTTTTCTTTTCCCAACTCTTTTACTAAGTATGTCTCTGCTTCCACTTTTCCTACGGAAGTATCGTCGAGATAACTAACTATTTTAACAAAGGCCTCTGGCTCTATTCCTTCCTGTACTAAAAGTGTAACCGTGTTGCTATACAATACATTCTCTTTGATCTTGCTATTTTTCCCACACAAAGTACCCGAAACAACCGCAAGGTCTGTGAGACCTATGTCTTTCTTGGAAAGCTCCTTCGTGAGGCTCTCTGATGTACTTGCGTATCGTCTTTGTAAAATTTCTGCGTTTTTTTCGCTAAGACTACTTGCGACAGATAATATTATTGGAGCGGAAGTTGTCGCTGTGTTGTCTAGGTTGGCAAATTCGCCATTTCCTTGAACGCCTGCTCCTGGCAAAGGGCTCTCCATATACAAAAATACGGCTATTCCTGCTGAAACTACCAGCAAACCAACTGCTGTTAATATGAAGCTTTTGTTTTTTATTGGATTCATTCTTGGGGCAAGTGTTTAAAACTTATAAATTATACACACGAAGACCACCCTGTTGTGATGGTGCTGTTTGGGCAGTTAAACTGTGCTTGATATTGTGTCCCAGAACGATAATTATACCCTGTAGCATAACATGTGCCACATCCATATTTACTACAATTACACGAATACGAGTACGTGTACGGAACCGTAATTGTGCATCCTTGTGAAACTTGCGTCACATCACAGCTATTGCTGCGTCCTGGCAATGCTTCCCATACCGTACCACTGCACGCTTCGAGGCGCGTGCCTGTCCAACGAATCGCTCCGCCTAAGCCTGAATTACAAGCTGATCCTATCGCTCCTATTTTTATACCACCTGCTGCCGTAAAGAGTCCCGTTTTTGTCTGTGCGGTTGCCCCTGTGTTGATAGGAGCGGCAACGTTGGCGCCCGGGGGTGTCGCTGTCGGGGTTGTCCACGCGTAGGCAAGGCTTAGCCCCAACGAAAGGACTGTGGCAAGAGCAAGAACTTTGATTGCAGTGAGTATTTTGGTGCGCATAATAATTTTTTTACTTTTTAATTGTTTCCTACAGTATAACCTTGCTCCCTAAAATAAACAACAAGACGTCTGTTGATAACTCACAAGTGGACGCGTTTTGGAATTTCAGTTATGCTAAGGACATAACTTTTAATATTATGTCTGGACACAATAAATGGTCACAAATTAAACATAAGAAGGCAATAACGGACGGAAAGAGGAGCAAGGTCTTTGGTAAGTTTTCAAAGCTTATCGCGCTTGAGGCAAAAAAATCGATGGGAAGCCTCGACGCTCCAGGACTTCGTGCGGTCATTGAACGTGCTAAAAAAGAAGACATGCCAAAAGACCTTATCGACCGCGCGGTAAAAAAGGGCGCGGGGGGCGATGCAGGAAACATGGAGGCGGTTTTATTTGAGGCGTATGGGCCAGGCGGATGCGCGCTCTTGATTGAAGGGCTCACTGATAATAAAAACCGTACGATTCAAGAAATCAAACACTTACTCTCCAAACGAGGTTTCTCTCTTGCGGGGCATGGGGCTGTGACGTGGGCATTTACTAAAACCGTAGATGGATGGGAGCCTCAAACAATGTGTCCTGTTGGCGAAGGAGATGGTAAGGCTCTTGAAGACCTTCTTGAGGCGCTTGATGAAGACGATGACGTCCAAGACGTTTACACGAACGCAGAATAAATTTAACTCGAAGGTTTTATAGAGGGGGCGCTGATATTTTTGTTTCACAAATTTTAAACTATTTTATGCGCATCATTGCTATCGACCCTGGGTATGAGCGTCTCGGAATCGCAATCCTGGAAAAAACGACAAAGGAGCATCTCCTTTTTTCTGAGTGCTTCAAAACACCTTCTTCTCTTCCTTTTGTGGAAAGACTCGAGCTTGTGGGTCGCGAGGTTGCCCGCGTAGTCAAAGAGTTTTCTCCTGAGGTGCTCGCTATTGAAAATCTCTTTATTTCAAACAACCAAAAAACAGCGATGCGTGTCGCTGAAGTTCGTGGCGCTATTCTTTACCAAGCACGACTCTTAGGGCTCGGTGTTTACGAATACACACCTCTTCAAATCAAAACAGCGACCACTGGATATGGAAAAGCAACTAAAGCTCAGGTCGCTTCTCTTGTAGGAAAAATTATTCCTGAAGCAAAGAGCCTTAAACAAGATGACGAAGTGGATGCGGTCGCTATTGGGATCACTCATTTTGCATATGCTGGCCATCAAAAAAGGCTTGCCGTGTAAAGGTTCTTGGTTCGTCTCGTTAATCTCCACACGTTATCCACAGTTTTTTTAAAAAGGGCTTGCGAACTAAAAAGCTTTTTGTTACAAATATGTGAGCCTGCTTTAAAAACACACGGGTACAGGCTCTAAATTTAAAAATTTTTATAACGACATACGTATGGCAGATGAAGAAACAGAAGATATAGTGCATGTAGACAACGAGCCAGCTTTCCTTAATGATGAAGCTTTAGCTGTTGATGATGTTGGCGAAGAAGACATCGCTTTGGAGTCTGGGGATGATGATGGTTTGGGCTTTTCTTTTGGGGGAGGGAGAGAGTTTGAAGAGTAAAAAATAAATTAAACAAAAAGCGCGGACCCCGGGGTCCGCGCTTTTTGTTTAATTTATTTTTAAAAACCTTCGTTTCCCAATCTTGTAAACCCCCTTAAATGTTTCCATGTCTAAGTCGGTTATTCTTTCCTCTCCCCCTTCGCTTAATTTTTTGATTGCCCCTTCTTCAAACAAGCGTCGACACTCGGTCTTTGACGACACGAGCCCTGCCCGGATCAACACCTCCATGAATGTTTCGTGGTCTACAGAATTAATTTCTATGATGTCTTCTGGAATTTCTTTCTTTTGAAACGTCGCGATGAATGCTTCGCGCGCTTTTACCGCCTCATCTCTTCCATGATAGAGCGCGACGATTTCTTCGGCGAGGTCAAGTTTTATGTCTCTCGGATTTTCCCCGCGACCGAGGGCTGCTGCTGCCTCGTCTACCCTCTCGACAGACACGTGAGTTACGTGCATAAAATACTTCACAATGAATTCGTCTCGAAGGCTCATCACTTTACCGAACATATCGTTTGCGGTATCGGTGAGGTTGATCGTGTTCCCCCAACTCGAACTCATCTTGCGCCCATCAAGTCCTTCTATTAGGTCTACAAGTAGTATGTTTTGTGGTTCTTTTTTAAAGTGTTCCTGAAGTCTCCTCCCCGCAAGGATGTTGAACTTCTGATCGGTTCCACCGACCTCCACGTCCGCAGACACGGCAACACTGTCGTACCCCTGCATAAGAGGATACAGAAGCTCACGAAGAGAAATTCGCTTCCCTGCGTCAAGACGTTTTTTAATATTTTCTCGGGAGATAAAATCTGAAAGTGAGAAGACGTCCGCATGTTCTCCTATTTCGCGGTACCCAAGTTTTTCGAGCCATTCGGTGTTGTGGTGCTTTTCAACCTTACTCATATCGAGAATTTTTCCCATTTGCTCAAAATATGTCGCGAGGTTCTGCTTTATAATTTCCTCTGAAAGAATGGGGCGCTCGCTTTCTTTGTCTGAGGTGTCGCCAATCACCCCGGTAAAATCACCAATAATTGCAACGATTGTGTGACCGAGGTCTTGAAAGGCTCTCAGCTTCCAAAGTGGAATTGCTCGTCCAATGTGAATATTGGGGCTTGTTGGGTCAATGCCGAACTTTATGCGCAAAGGCTTCCCTTCAAGAAGTTTTGCCCTTAGGACGTCTTTATGGATGACTTCCGCCACCCCGCGCGTCAACAACTCTTCAATTTTCTCTCTATCTGTCATTTTTTCATTTTATCACAAGCTCCCCTTTTATGATATGATTTCTCTACGTCATGGCTCATCCAAAACTAAGTCCTAAAAAAGCGCGCAAAAAAGAGGACTCCTATCTTAAAAAACACTTTAAGAGTCTGACACTCTTGGGTGTAGCTAGTTTTTTCTTTTTAGCGGGGATTTTTCTTCTTTGGGCGTCTTTTATAAAACTTCCGGACTTTAATAATTTTAACGAGCGTAAAGTTGTTGAGTCTACTAAAATATATGACCGCACTGGGGAAATATTGCTGTACGATGTTCATGAAGATGTGAAGCGCACCATAATTCCCTTTGACCAGATATCTCAAAACATAAAGAATGCGACTGTTGCTGTTGAGGATTCAAACTTTTATGGCCATTACGGCATTGAGCCCAGGTCAATCGTCCGCGCTATTCTTGCAAATATTTTCGGGGGCGGGTATGTGCAAGGTGGTTCGACTATTACTCAGCAGGTTGTTAAGAATACACTTCTTACTTCTGAGAAAAAAATTACAAGAAAACTTAAAGAATTTATACTTTCTTTCAAACTTGAGCAAGCATTCACCAAAGACGAGATTTTATCCCTTTACTTAAATGAGGCTCCTTATGGAGGGAATATCTACGGGGTAGGCGAGGCAAGCCGTGTGTTCTTTGGGAAAAAACCGAGTGAGCTTAGCATCGCTGAATCTGCGTATCTCGCAGCACTCCCCCAGGCGCCCACACGACTTTCTCCCTATGGAAACAATGTTGAAAAACTTGAACTGCGTAAGAATTTTGTTCTTTCGCGTATGCAAATTCTTGGATTAATTAATGATGATCAATATAAAGTCGCCGTCGCGGAGAAGGTTGTATTTATTCCTCGGGAGTCGCGTGGAATAAAGGCCCCCCATTTCGTCATGTGGGTAAAAGAGTATCTTGCTCTAAAATATGGCGAGCGCGCAGTTGAAGAATCCGGCTACAAAGTCACCACAACGCTTGATTATAGCCTCCAACAAAAAGCGGATGAGGTTGTTCTGCGTTTCGGTGCGGATAATGAAAAAAACTTTGATGCAAAAAATATGGGGCTTGTGGCAATCAATCCCAAAAACGGACAGGTTCTCACAATGGTCGGGTCGCGTGATTATTTCGATATTAAAAACGGAGGAAACTTCAACGTAACCCTTGCGCCCAATCGTCAGCCGGGCTCCACATTCAAGCCGTTTGTTTATGCGACTGCTTTTATGAAGGGGTACGCGCCTGAAACCGTTCTCTTTGATCTTAAAACAAACTTCAGCACAAACTGCGACTGGCAAGGAACTCCTTTGTCTCCCGGCATAAAACCAGAGGATTGCTATATGCCGGAAAACTATGACGGGAAGTACCGCGGGCCTATTTCCATGCGTGAAGCGCTTGCGCAGTCTCTGAACGTCCCTGCCGTAAAAACACTTTATTTAGCGGGACTTAAAGATTCTATTGTAGTCGCGCGCAGTATGGGTATTACGAGCCTCACCGACCCCTCTCGCTACGGACTCACGCTTGTTCTTGGTGGAGGTGAGGTGTCTCTCCTTGAGCTCACGGGTGGGTACAGCGTCTTTGCAAACGATGGTGTTTTGAACCCGACAACACCCATCCTTCGCATTGAAGACAAAAATGGAAACGTGCTTGAGGAGTTTGAAGATAAATCAACAGAAGTAATTCCTAGTGAGGTTGCTCGAACCATCAGCAGTATTCTTTCTGATAATAAAGCTCGAACCCCTGCGTTCGGCGCAAACTCAGCACTCTATTTTCCAAATACTGACGTTGCCGCAAAAACGGGTACCACGAACGACTATCGCGACGTATGGACAGTTGGATACACTCCAAATATCGCCGTTGGTATGTGGGCTGGAAACAATAATAATGCACCAATGCATAAAAATGTCGCTGGTATGATTATTGCGCCAATTTGGCGCGCATTTATGGATGAAGCTGTAAAACTTACTCCTTCTGAAGACTTTATTGATCCTGAGCCCCAAGACCTAACTTCTCTTCCCGCTCCCATTCAAGGCATTTGGCAAGGCGGTGAAAAATATGTTACTGATATTGCGTCAGGAAAACTCGCAACAGAAAATACTCCTCGAGAAATGAAGAGTGTTGTTGTTGTTCCGGAGGTACACACAATACTCCATTGGGTAAACAAAAATAATCCAAAAGGACCCCCTTTAAATAACCCCTACAATGACCCTCAGTATACATTGTGGGAAAAACCTGTACGAGTATGGGAAGCGGTTAAAGGACTTCCTGAGGGCGACCGTAGCCGTATTCCTACTGAATATGATACTAGCCGAGGGGTTGGCTCGCTCCCCTCCCTTATTCTTTCTGGAACAGATTTGTCTATTCCCCGCACAAGTAACGAAAATATTTTAATATCTGTGTTAAGTACTGGTAAATACCCGTTAACTAAAGTTGAGTTGTTTATCAATGGGCAATTTGTTGAAAACCGCACAAGTGAACCTTTTAGTTTTAATATCACGCCTGAAAATATTGAAAATATTAAAACAGAAAACAATATCTCCATTATTGGCTACGACTCAATTTTAAACAAAGCAACTGTTACTACAAAACTTATTATCGAGTAGTGTAATACCCATTGATGGTGCTTTTTTACGTTACTTCTGAAAAATAACTTGTCTCGCGAATACTTTTTATTCTTTTTATGAGTTCTTGTTTTTTGAGTAATATCTCTGTTTTTATAATTGGTTCTACTTTTAACAGAATTGTATTCCTTGATATTTTTATTTTTTCTACATCAATATCAATACCGATTGTATTTTTTATTTCACGACAAATGATCTCTTTTTTTGACTTCTCAGTATTTGTTATATTTTTGAATCGTGAAAGTAGTTCTGTAAGCGGTATCATAGTTATCAACGAGTTAACGGCATGGTTAAGTAGGTGAATAATGAGTCTCCAAGTCCGCGAATCACTATCGGTTTATTTGTCCCATTAAACTGAATAACAATACTGTCTTTTTCTACCACCGAAAGACTTTCAAAAAGATGTTTTCCATTAATTGATATTTCGATTGGTTCGCCCATAAGTGTTGCAGTTAAATTTGATTCCGTTTCACCTATTTCTGTGTTTTTTGTGGATATTTTAAATATTTTTTGTTTTGGGCTTACAGTAATCGTTATTTTGTTGAATTTGTCTGAAAAAAGTGTTGAGAGTTTTAGTGTGTTTATAAGATCTTCTTTAAGTATGGTGATTTCTGTGGTGTTTGTTTTTGGTAGTATTTGCTCATAGTCAGGATAAATTCCTTGTGTAATTCTTGATGTTATATAAAAAGAATTTCCCGTACATGAGATTTGGTTTTTTGTGATAATGAAATTAATATCTTCATTTACAGACTCGAGAACTTTTATTATTTCGATGATGTTTTTTACAGGAATAATAACTCCTTGAGAAAGGGTTATTCCAGGTTGTTTTATCTTTTTTTCTGAAAGCCTGAATGAATCTGTGGCGACAAAGATTAAAAATTCTCCATTTTTATACATATAAACGCTCGATATTTCTGGTTTTATGTCTGATATTGCCGCGCTCATTACCACTGATTTAACACCTTGAGTGAATTTACTGGAGTTGATTATAAAACCCTCCTCTCCTTGAATTATTGGAATTGTTGGGAAATCATCAGGTGTAAATCCTTTCACTTGAAGTGTTTTGTTTTTTGTGGTTATTTTACAAACACCGTCTTTTGTTTCAATTGTTACATATTGTTCATCAGACATACTTGAAAGTATGTTGGTAAAAAGTCCACCTGGAATAGCAATACTTCCTTCAACTTTAACATCTACTGGTATTTGGAACTCAACACCAACCTCGAGGTTTGTAGAGCGAATGATGAGTGTTTTATTTTGAGCAACTAATAATACAGAATTAAGGATAGGTAACGACAGATGCTTTCCTGTTATACGGTCAGCACTCGCAATATATTTTTGAAGCAATTCTCGATTACAAGTTATGTGCATGTTTGTGTACTTATATATATTTAAATCTTATTATTAATACTATAGCTGTGGATATGTGGATAACTCCGGATTCCTGTTAAATACCATAGGTGTTTAATTTTAGGTCTTTATCAACAACTGTTGATAAAGACGGATAAAACCTTTACTGTTATTTTTAAATAATTTTTTTGTCATGATTTTTGTTTTTTTATAAACAACATTAACCCTACTTATAAACAATTATTCCACACAATTAAAACATCGCGCGAATCTGGTCCACTTCCTGCATTAAAGAGAGGTCGTTTTTCATATCAGTTTTTATTTTATCGCACGAATGCATCACTGTTGTGTGGTCGCGCCCACCAAGCTTTTGTCCTATGGTTGGATATGAGATATTGAAATCTTCACGCAAAATAAACATTGCGATTTGGCGCGGTTTCAATACCTCTTTCCTGCGGGTTTTTTCATAAAGATGGTCTTCTTCAATATTATAAAAACCACAAATAACTTTTACAACGTCTTTTACTGACAATAATTTTTTAGGTTTAGAAGTGTTTTTTATAAAAGGTTTAATCTCATTAAGTGTAAGGTTGCGGTTTTTTAATTGAGACTGACAAATAATCCCATTAAGTAAGCCCTCAAGCTCGCGAATATTGCCTTGTACTGACGACGCGAGATACTCAATAATCTCATCAGGTGGAAAGAAATTATTCACCGTCGCTTTTGAGCGAAGAATGGCAAGGCGGGATTCATACTCAGGCTCCTGCACATCAACAATCATTCCTGAACTAAACCTCGACTTCAGGCGAGCCTCAAGCGCAGGAATATAGTTTGGGTGGCGGTCTGAAGAGAAGATGATTTGCTTGCTGTGGTGGTGAAGCTCGTTAAAGATATGAAAAAGCTCTTCCTGAGTCTTTTCTTTATTAGAAAGAAATTGAATATCATCCATAATAAAGAGGTCGTATTTTCGATACTTTTCTTTAAAGGTGTTCATTGCTTTCGATCCCTGCCCCACTGAATTGATATAATCAACGGAAAATTTTTCAGACGTCGTGTAGAAAACTTTCTTTTGAGGATACTGTTTTTTAAAATGATTCCCTATCGCCTGTATGAGGTGAGTTTTTCCGAGGCCGGTGTTTCCGTAAATAAAAAGAGGGTTGTAGACATTTGTCCCCACCTTCTTCAAGATTGCTTGAGATGCGGTATATGCGAGCTCATTAAACGCCCCAATAATAAAGGTGTCAAAAACATAACGATTATTCAGCCCGTCTTCTCGGTTTACATATAGGTCTGCTAAAGGAAGCACCCCAACAACTTCTTCTTGGGCAGTCTTTTGGGAATCTTTTTTCTCTTGAGGTTTTTCTTCAACTTTGCAAATAGTATATTCAACACCGCGAATGTGCTCAGAAAGACCGCGAAGAGATTTCAGAATCATTTTATGAAATTTGTTTTGGAGCCAATCTTTAACAAATTCATTTGGGACCCCCACCACAACGATACCGTCTTCTTGTTTAACGATGGCGGTGTTTTTAAACCAAGTGCTGAAGTTGGCGCGTGACAGCTCGTTTGCGAGGTCTTGAAGTGTGAGTTCCCAGAGTTGTGCGTTGTTTAACATGTGGAGTTGTGTGGCTACAATGACTATTATATTCCTTTACTTATAAATACAAAAAGGGATTTAGTGGACGAGAAGGTGTCTAAGGTGTGGATAACTTGTGGAAAGAAAATACCCACAAGTGGAGATTTTACAAGAAAGAGAAAAAGGTGCGACACATACGCTTGTTTGAGTATATCACTCTTGATAGACTACACCACTTGATATTTTTAAAAAATAGTGTACAGTGAGCATATTATGTCACAAACATACCAGCCAAAAAAGAAAAAGCGCGCAACAACACACGGATTCCTCGTCCGGTCAGCAACAAAGAATGGGCGAAACGTCCTCAAGGCTCGACGCCAAAAAGGTCGCAAAGTTCTTGCCGTTGCTTAGCCTGCAGGCTCTTTAAGCATTTAAAATGCTTCCAAAAAAGAATCGCATTCCCCGAAAAGACTTCCCTGCCAGTAATAGGCAGGGATTTCGTGTTTTTTCACCACTCTTTTCAGTAGTTTTTTATAAAAATGGAAAAGAACCCAGTGTCTCTGTCGTTGTTTCTAAAAAGGTCGCGAAAAACGCGGTGACAAGGAATCGAATAAGGCGAATATTCTACGCTTTAGCAGAGCGAAACCTCAAGAACCTAAAAAGCCCAGCCATGATGATATTTTATCCCAAAAAAGAATCGACGGGGACCGAGTCCCAAACCCTTACAAAAGAAATAGAAATAGCGCTCATAAAAGCAAACCTTCTTTAAGAAAACATGAAAACAGTAATTGTAAGAACCATCTCTCTTTATCAAAAATACATTTCACCCGACACCGGGGTGTTCACGCTCAGGCGCGGATTTACCTGCACATTTTATCCGAGTTGTTCGGAATATACAAAACAAGCTGTCGTGAAGTACGGCACAGTAAAAGGTTTAGGAAAAGGAATTATAAGGATTTTTAGGTGTCATCCCTGGCAGAAAAATCACATCGATCCCCTTTTATAATGTCGATATTGTGAGCTAGTATAATACCATCCCCAATTAACCTCTTCGCATTGGCTCAAAAATATCGGCTGCGACTTTGAGAAAAATCTTTAGCGTATCTCGATATGCTTCATATTTTCCTCTTCGTCTCGCTCGAAATTTTTGAGCCAATTACGCGAAGGACTTAATTGGGGATGGTATAATTAGCATTTTTACGTTAAGATGAGAGGAATTAACTATTATGGAATCAGGAATATTTTTTAGCACATTTTATCAACCGCTTTACAACGCGCTCGCTTACTTGATCTCAGTTGTTCCTGGGGGTAATGTTGGTATAGCAATTATTTTTCTTACGATTGGAGTACGTATCATTTTACTCCCTTTGTCACACAAGTCTGTTGTTTCTCAAGCCAGAATGCGCGAAATTGCGCCACACGTAGAAAAACTAAAAGAAAAACACAAGAATGACAAACAGGAGCAGGCGCGAAAGATGCTCGAACTTTACAAAGAGCACGGCATCAACCCCTTCTCCGGATGTCTCCTTGTCCTTATCCAGCTTCCGGTAATCTTTGCGCTCTACTTCGTGTTCTTCAAGGGGTTGCCGAACCTTAATCCCGAGGTTCTTTATTCGTTCGTCAGTTCTCCGGCTGTGGTCAGTATGGCATTTCTCGGTATTGCTCTCACGGGAAAAAGTTTTCTCCTCGCATTTCTTGCTGCCGTATCACAGTACTATCAGATTAAGCTCTCTCTCCCCCTCCTTCCCCCAAGGGCAAAAAACGCACCTCCGTCGTTTAAAGATGATTTTGCAAGAAGCTTTAACCTCCAGATGCGTTACATGCTTCCCGCAATTGTTCTCGTGGTTTCGTACATGATCTCTGCAGCGATTGCGTTGTATTGGGTGACCAGCAACCTCTTCTCAATAGGTCACGAGCTGTATGTGAAGAGAACAGCAAAGAAGATCAAAGCATAGAGAACATGCTCTTTAAGAAAAAGCCCTGCT
>JBBTZQ010000030.1:0-10949 GCA_038061275.1 Patescibacteria group bacterium | reverse complement strand
TAGAGCAACACTTTTGTAAAGTGAAGGTCCCCGGTTCGAATCTGGGAGGCGGCTCCAAAAAAACGAAGTTGTTTTGAGACGCCTCAGAGAAACATATACCCGTCAAGCCATTTGGTTCGAGGGGGGTTTATGTGTATGATAGACACATGATAGAAACTAATGAAAACGGGGGCCAAAAAGGACATTTGCACCCCGTGACGCAAGTTCTTCGTGAGGTTGTAGATTCATTCGTAGCAATGGGTTTTGAGGTGGCTGATGGTCCCGAGGTCGAGAGCGAACACTATAATTTCGATGCGCTCAATGTCCCCAAGGATCACCCTGCGCGCGACATGCAAGACACATTTTGGGTAAAGGACGTTCCACAAACAGTTCTTCGCACCCATACATCATCAGTACAAATACGCTATATGGAAGCACACGAAGCTCCATTCAAAATTATTGTACCCGGAAAAGTGTTTCGTTATGAAGCGACAGACGCGACACATGAGACACAATTTTATCAGATTGAAGGCCTTGTGGTTGGTCCTGACATTACGCTCGCGCACTTGAAACACACGCTCTATGAATTTTACAAACGTTTATATGGGAACGATGTAAAGATTCGCATGCGCCCAAGCTATTTTCCATTCGTTGAGCCAGGAGTTGAGATCGACATCTCGTGCATGAAGTGCGGTGGCTCCGGGTGCAATGTCTGCAAACAAACTGGATTCATTGAGGTCATGGGCGCGGGCATGGTGCATCCCAATGTTTTGAGGTCCGCCAACATCGACCCGCGGAAGTTCAAAGGGTTCGCATTTGGTGGTGGCATCGACCGCATGGTGATGCTCAAATATGGTATTGATGATATTCGTCTCGTGTATTCAGGCGACCTTCGTCTGGTCAATCAATTTTAATATGAACATTCCTATTTCTTACAGTTGGCTTCGTTCACATTTTGATCAGGATATCCCAAGTCCTGAAGAGATTTCGACACTTTTCATGGAGCGTCTCTGTGAGGTTGAAGGTATAGAAAAAAAGAACAATGACATTATTTTTGATCTCAAGATTATGCCCGATCGTGGACATGATTTACTTTGTCACAACGGCATCGCGCGTGAAATATCAGTAATTGCAAGTATTCCGATCAAGACACTCCAAACATTCAAAGGTAGTATTTCAAATGTTGCTAAGCTCAATATTTCTGTTTCAGATAACAACCTCTGCCCGCGCTACATGGGTCGTGTTATTGAAAATGTAAAGGTTGGTGAGTCGCCTTCGTGGCTTCGGGAACGCCTTTTGTCCGTGGGGCAGAGGAGTATCAACAATGTAGTGGATATTACAAATTTTGTGATGCTTGAGCTAGGGCAGCCAATGCACGCATTTGATATGACGAAACTTATTAAAGAAGACGACGGAATAACAACAATTTTCGTGCGAAGCGCAAAAGATGGTGAAAAAATAACAACGCTCGACGGGAAAGATATTGTGCTCACGCCAGAGACCCTCGTCATTGCGGACGGGAAACAAGCACTTGCTATCGCAGGCGTAAAAGGGGGTAAAGATGCTGGTGTAGATGAAACGACCACGAGCATTGTTCTCGAATCCGCAAATTTCAATGCTGTGCAAACAAGAAAAACTTCTCAGCGCGTAGGCATCCGTACAGATTCCTCGAAGAGATTTGAACACGATATTTCTCCAGCACTTGCTGAGGACGCGATGGATCTCGCGACAGCGCTCCTTGTTGAACTGTGTCCTGACGCAAAGGTTGGTGAAGTGGTCGATATAAAGACGCGCGAGATCAAACACTACAAAGTTGGATTTGCAGTTTCAGAAATAAATTCTATTTTAGGAACGACGTTGAATGAAAAAGATATCAATGAGCTCCTCGGCAGGGTTGGGTTTGTTTATGATATTGTACTTGATTCAGAAGCGCAGATCGTGGCTATGGCACAGACATTGATTGGCAAGTCATACAAATATGGCGCGAGCGTGCAATATGATTCACAGTATGCGTTCGACTGCTCGTCACTCACCTCGTACCTCTTTGTAGAAGCAGGCGTCGCGATTCCGCGCATGACGGTCGATCAGCTTGTGTTTGGCAAAGAAATTTCACAAGATGAAATGAAAGCAGGTGATCTTATTTTTTCAAACAGCGGTGTCGATAAGATACATTATGAGAGCATTGAGTGGATGAAAGGAACGAAGGTGCCAGAAGGTGTAGACCACGTCGGGCTCTATCTCGGTGACGGCAAAGTAATTCACGCATCGCGTTACAACAAAGAAGGTGTCGCTGTTGAAAATTTGAAAGAAAGCGAACGGTTTAAAAATATTGTGGGCGTGCGTCGCATAGAGTTCCCCCATGAACCCCGCTTCGTAGTAACAATCCCGCATGTGCGACTCGACCTTCGCATCAAGGAAGACATGGCAGAGGAGCTGGGACGTATTTATGGCTACGGAGCGATTTTGGATGAAAATCTTCCTCACATGGCATTCACTCCGCACCCTCTCAAAGCTTATTACGATGCGAACATTATTCGGGATACACTTGTATCACGCGGTTTTTCAGAAGTGTACACGTATTCATTTCAAAATGAAGGGATGTTTGCTGTGGCGAATCCCATCGCTGAAGACAAAGGTTTTTTGCGCAAAGATCTTGCGACGGGGCTCTCGCAGTCGCTCGTGCTTAACACACGCAACGCACCTCTCCTCGGGCAAGACGATATAAAAATATTTGAGATTGGTAAAGTGTTCCCTGGCGTTATGGTTGAAAAACTTTCATGCGCTATCGGCATAGAACTCACTAAAGCAGGAAAGAAGAAAGATGCGCTCACGCGAACGGCTCTTGAAGAAGCTGTTCAGGTTGTCAGCAAAGTTCTCGGCGTCGAGATAGCGGGGACGTATACCAAAAACACGTTTGAGTTTGACCTCGATGTGCTCCTCGAAAAATTACCTCTGCTAGAAGTCGGCGCGCCGTTCAAGGCTGTATCGGTGCGTTATGAAAAACCTTCTGTGTATCCGTTTATGCTTCGCGATATTGCGATGTGGGCGAAGGTCGGAGCTTCTCAAGATGAAATTCTTTCTATTATTCGTACTGAAGGGGGAGCGCTCCTTGTGCGCGACAGACTGTTTGACGTATTTACAAAAGATTTTGATGGTATTTCAAAAACCTCTTACGCATTCAACCTTGTTTTTCAATCGTATGAAAAAACGCTCTCCGACGATGAGGTAAATGAAGTGATGAAGCGTATCACTGATAAACTTTCAGCGCATGGACTCGAAGTACGGTAACATGCTCTTTAATATCCCGTATTATTCTCAGCATCGGGATGTTCGAGACCCTCTGTGGCAAAAGCGCGCCTGTGGCGTTGCATGCTTGAAAATGCTCATAGAGACGAGTGGGGTTGAAACGCCACCACTTGATGAAATGATACTTGAGGGAGTAGCGCTTGGTGCATATTCTGAACATGGGTGGACTCACGAAGGGCTCATTTCACTCGGAGCCACATACGGTGGAGCGTTCGCGCGAAAAGAGTTCAAAAGTAAAGATGCAGACGAGGAAGAAGCTATTCGATTAAACAAAGAGGGAATCGATATGATTTTAAGCGAGTTAAAAGAAGGGCGTCCTATTATCGTTTCCGCAATAAAGAATTTTGAGCTGCGTGATAAGTTTCACCTCGTGCTCATCGTTGGCGTAGAAACTGAAGACGGAGCTATCAAGGGTTTTTACTACCACGATCCTGATCATGATACGGAAGAAGATGGAGCATATCAATTTGTCTCTTTTGAGATATTTATGGACACATGGCGTCGAATGGCGATATTTATTAAGGAATAAAAAACCCTCGGAGATTAATCCGAGGGTTCGCAGAAGCACAGAGCTCTTTAAGCTGATTCCGCCATCTTGAACTCATTTTCCCAGTGTTTCAAGACGCCATTTTTGAAAGAAGATCTGAATAAAAAATCAGCGACTCCTTTGATATACAGCGTGACGCAGATACCGTCATTTTTGAAATTAATGAACGGCTTACCTGCTTGGTGAGCCGAGAGTTCAGATTCCTGCAACGCCTTAAAGAACTCAGTTAACTCTGTCGTGTTTGGAAGAATTCCTTGTGCAATGAGGATTCCCGTTTGATTTGTTCCCATTTCTCGATCTCCTTGATTTGAAATAATCACCTGAAACTTATCTGATTGACCTAATAATATGATACACTATATTCATATAAATGTCAACCTTTTTTCCGTTAGCAAAAAGGAATAAATTTTGGTATACTATTCATACATTATAGATGCCTTTAGTTAGGCACCTATTCATTTTATGGCAAAAAAAACAGAAAAAGGAGATAGTTACGGAGCCGAGGATATCGTCGTTTTGGAGGGGCTTGAGCCGGTGCGCAAGCGTCCTGGCATGTACATCGGCTCTACGGGGCCCGAAGGCCTTCACCATCTCATTTGGGAAATCTTTGACAACTCACGCGATGAAGCGATGGGTGGTTTTGCGGATCATATTGAGGTCGTTCTTCTTCCAGGAAACCGTGTGCGTGTCGTCGACAACGGTCGCGGTATACCAGTCGGTATCCACCCAAAGACCAAAGTCTCTGCACTCGAGACTATTATGACCACACTCCATGCGGGAGGAAAATTTGAAGGCACGAGTTACAAAGTTTCTGGAGGACTTCACGGCGTTGGTGCATCAGTAGTAAACGCACTTTCTGTATTCACCAAAGTAGAAGTGCATCAGGACGGTGGCGTGCACATGCAGGAGTACGAGCGCGGGAAGAGAAAGGCTCTCGTCAAGAAAGTAGGCACATCAAAGTTTCGCGGAACTGTTGTGACTTTCGAGCCAGACACAGAGATATTCAAAGAGATGGGATGGAATTGGCACCAGATTGTAGGGCACCTTCGTCAACAGGCATACCTTGTTCGTGCTCTCCACATTACGATCATTGATGCTCGTGAGTATGAGGGCAAGCTCGATCTAGATAACAAAGTATATCTCGAAGATTTCGGTCTTGAAGTTCCGTCAATGTCATTTTACTTTGATGGTGGTTTAGTTTCGCTCGTTCGTTTTTATAATCAACACCAGAAGCCCGTACATAAGAACATTTGTCATGCTGAGAAAGAAGTGGATGGCGTGCAGGTAGAAGTCGCGATTCAGTACATCGACGACATCGCTTCGCGCGAGCTCGCATTTGCAAACAACACTTACAATGTCGACGGTGGTACACACGTGACTGGTTTCCGTACCGCACTCACGAGGAAGCTCAATGAGTACGCGCGAAAGAATAATTTTATAAAGGAAGCGGACGAGAACTTTACTGCGGACGACGTGCGCGAGGGACTTACCTCGGCGATCTCTGTCAAAATGCGCGAGATACAGTTTGAAGGACAAACCAAAGGCAAGCTTGGTAGTGTGGAGGCGCGCGGAGCTGTCGAGAAGGTATTCGGCGAAGCGTTGGGCATGTTCCTCGAAGAAAATCCAGACGATGCACGTTCAATCATAAACAAGGTCATCCTCGCGCTTCGCGCTCGCAAAGCCGCAAAAGCAGCAAAAGAAAGCGTCCTCCGTAAGGGCGCGCTTGAAGGGCTCACGCTTCCTGGGAAACTCGCAGACTGCCAGACCTCAAAAGCAGAGGAGTCTGAAATCTTTATTGTTGAGGGAGAGTCCGCGGGTGGTTCTTCAAAACAGGGTCGCGACCGCCGCACTCAGGCTATCCTTCCCCTCAAAGGAAAGATTTTGAACGTCGAACGAGCTCGCCTCGACAAGATGCTCGCATCAGTAGAGATTCGTTCACTCGTTATTGCGATGGGATGCGGTATTGGGGACGTATTCGACATCACGAAACTCCGTTATCACAAGATTATCATCGCAACCGACGCAGAC
This sequence comes from Patescibacteria group bacterium, assembly GCA_038061275.1. Taxonomy (GTDB): domain Bacteria; phylum Patescibacteriota; class Minisyncoccia; order Phycocordibacterales; family UBA1550; genus UBA1550. The sequence continues at coordinate 5,089 of JBBTZQ010000030.1, read as the reverse complement.
GTCGACGGTGCGCACATCCGTACACTTATTCTCACACTCTTCTATCGTTATTTCCGTGCTGTGATTGAGGGCGGATACATTTATATTGCACAGCCTCCACTTTACAAAATAAAGAAAGGCAAAGAGGTCAAATACGTTTATAGTGAAGAAGAAAAGATTGCGTACCTTGGCAAGGATATCAGCATGCTTGAAGTCGTCGAGGGGGCAGAAGATGGAGGGGAAGAGGAAGCTGAAGAAGGTTCCGAGGAAGAAGAGACAAAAGGCAAGAAGCGCGAGGCAAAGATCTCGATCCAGCGCTACAAGGGTCTCGGAGAAATGAACCCCGAGGAACTTTGGGAAACTACGATGAATCCTGTGAGTCGTGTTCTCAAGCAGGTTATGATCGAAGACGCTGTTGATGCAGATCGTGCAATCAATGTTCTCATGGGTGATGAAGTTGCGCCCCGCAAGTCATTTATCCAGTCAAATGCGAAGATGGCGAATATTGATGTTTAGTTATTAGAGCGTATACTGTACAGCATGAATACAAAATATGTTATTATTCTTGTGGTCTTGGTTCTTGCAATCTACGGAGCTTTTTCTTTAGGAAAGAAATCCGTAGTAGCGCCTGAGGCTTCAATAGATTCACAAGTGAAAAGTGAATTACCAGGAACGACAACCATTCCGCAATAAAAAGAATGTTGGTTTTAAGAGAATGGGACGAAATAGTTTTTTTATATAATATAAATAAATAATCTTATGAAAATAATTGGTATCGCATTAGTTTTTGTTGGTGTTGTTGCCCTTTTGAAGGACATGGGCTTTATCGTTGATTTTGGATGGAATACAGTGTGGCCACTACTCCTGATTATCCTTGGTTTGGGTTTGAAATACATGGGTCACCATGGAAGAGGTTCTTGTGGTTCATGTAAAGGTGGTTCGTGTGACAGTGAGAACACATGTTCTTCGTGCGGTGGGTCAGAATGCGGTTCTTGCAAGAAATAATTTCTAGACAACAAAAAAGTACAAAATACAAAGGACCACCCAAGGGCGGTCCTTTGTATTTTGTACTTTTTTGTTGTCTACCAAATTTCTTTTGAGAAGATTTCTTTTTGAGTAAGTGTTATAAATTCTGAAAGTAATAGGGCCTCTGTGTGCGCGCCATCTCGACGTTCTGAAGTTATGGTGCCAGCTTCGACCTCCTTATCGCCGAGAACAAGAATATAAGGAACCTTTTCCATTTTTGCTACGCGGATGCGTTTGCCGAGACTTTCGTTGTTGTCATCAAGCTGGGCACGGATACCTATGTCAGCGAGTTTCTTTGTTATGCTTCGCGCGTAGTCCGCATGCTTCTCGCTGATAGGTAGAACTTTTACTTGCACAGGAGAGAGCCAAAGAGGGAAGTTGCCTGCGACGTGCTCAATGAGAGTTGAGATGAAGCGTTCGAGGGAACCCATAATCGCACAGTGGATCATAACCACATTGTTTTTTTCACCCTTTTCATTCGTGTATTCAAGGCCGAAATTTGCAGGCATATTGAAATCAAGCTGAATCGTTGCAACTTGAAGCGTTCTTCCGATGGAGTCCTTGGTGATAAAATCTATTTTTGGTCCGTACATCGCAGCTTCGCCCTTACCGTCTATATAATTTTCCACACCGCGTTTTTTCATCAAAGCAACAAGAGCACTTTCTGATTTTTGCCAGACTTCCTTCGTTCCAATATATTTTTGCTCGAACTCTTCGGGGTCATGACGCGAGAGGCGAATTTGCATTTCTTTGAATCCAAATGTTTTATAGAATCTATCAATCATATCCCAAATTGCGAATACTTCTTCCTCGATTTGATTTTCTCTACAAAATACGTGAGCATCATCTTGAGTTATAGATAGAACGCGGGAAAGTCCTGAGAGTTCGCCAGATTGTTCATCGCGGTAGACCATGGTTGTCTCACAGTATCGCTGTGGCATGTCACGATAACTTCTTTGGAATGCCGCAAAGATCTGAGTATGGTGAGGGCAATTCATAGGCTTCATAGCGTACAAATGCTTCTCACGTGTTTCAATCTTGAAGAGCTCTTCGGCAAATTTTTTCCAATGACCCGATGTCTCATAGAGATCCTTTTTCGTGATATGAGGAATGGTAACTTTTTGATATCCTCGTGTTTTGCGTAGCTCCCACACATAATCATTAAGGAGTTCGCGAATAAGTGTTCCGTGTGGAGTCCAGAGAGGGAGCCCAGGCCCAACTAGGTCAGAAAATATAAAAAGACCAAGCTCCTTGCCAAGTTTTCTATGGTCTCGCTTTTTTGCTTCATCTTGTTGTTTGATGTAAGCATCAAGGTCAGCGCCATTTTCAAAAGCAAGTCCGTAGATACGGGTGAGCATCGGATTCTTTTCGTCTCCGCGCCAGTAGGCGCCAGCGGTATGGGTGATTGCAAATGATTCTGAATCAATTTCTTTCGTAGTTTCAATATGGCCTCCTTTGCAGAGGTCGGTGAAAGTGCCAGTTGTGTATAGGGTCAATTTCTTACCTTCTTTCGAAAACTCGTTTAAAAGTTCTGTCTTATAAGGCTGTCCTACAAACATCTTCTGCGCTTCTTCAACAGCAACTTCTCGTCCTTCAAATGGGATAGCCTTGTTGATCATTTTCTTCATCGCTTTTTGGAAACCTTTAAGGTCTTCTGGGGTAGGGGTGTAGCCGTTCGAAAATTCGAAATCATAGTAGAATCCGTTATCGATGACAGGGCCAATTCCGAGCTTTGCACTCGGGTCCTTCTCTAGAACAGCGATGGCTAGTAGGTGAGCGAGCGAATGGCGGAGATTATGGAGTTTATCGTTTGGTTGCATAGGCTATATTCTATCATTTTTTGGTTATTTTCAAAGGAGAGATATTTTCACAAGCGCTATTGACAAAAGTTGCGAAAAAGGCTACTATTAGATTTGAGCTGAATTCATCAAAAATTGTACGATTCAAAAAAAGTGGAGGTTGTATGAAATATATCTTATTTGATGTTGTGTATCTGTTTGGAGCTTTGTTCGTGTCCATGTTCATTCTCTTTACGGGGTTCGCTACTCTATTTGCACCGGGTCTTCACGGTATTAAATTCTCGCCGAAGCGGGTGATAAATAAGGTCATAGATACCTGAGTTGAAAACATTAACAAAAACGGCATGTCTTTCGAGACATGCCGTTTTCTTTTTTTTATAACTCTTTTACTCTTTCAACGATAAGTGATTTTTCTCCGTTTCGTTCGGATATTTTTCCCTTTACTTTCACGCATCTGTCTGGGGTTTCAAAAAACTCTTTATGGGTGAAAAATACTTCAGGAAAGAGCACGAGCTCGAGTGTTCCCGACATGTCGGTCAATTTTACAAACGCCATCTTGTCACCTTTTTTGGTGAGGATTGTGCGGATGTCTTCGACGATGCCTCCAGCAACTGCAGAGTTTCCTTCCTTCAAGGTCTTTATACTTTCGATTGTCGTTCCGATGGTCTCAAGTTTTTCACGATGTTCATCGAGCGGATGTCCTGAAACGAAAAGTCCGAGGAGCTCTTTTTCCCACACCAACATTTCGCGTTTGCTTGCCGGGGTTGATGGCTTCAAGCGGAGAGTCGGCACGCTAGACTGGTCGCTCATGACGCCAAAGAGGGAAGCTTGACCACTCAAACCTTCTTCTTGTGCGCGATTGTAGGCAAGTGCCTCTTCTGTGTTTGTTAGCATTGCTCCGCGTTCACCGAGAGCATCCATTGCTCCTGTTTTTACGAGCGCTTCGAATGATTTCTTGTTGAGATTTTTATGTCGGATGCGTTCGAGAAAATCCACGAGCGACACAAAGGGACCATGTGCTTCACGCTCATTGATGACAGACTGGGCAATATCAGTGCCGAGGTTCTTAATTGTGTAGAGTCCAAAGCGAATCTCCTGATGTGTAACATCGTCTTTCTTAATATCGACAATAGTGAATCCTCCAAAGCTCGCGTTAACGTCAGGTGGAAGTATCGGGATTCCCATGCGTTTTGATTCCGTGATAATTTCAGAAATCTTTTCAGTATCTCCTGATTCTGCGGAAAGGATTGCAGTCATGTATTCCGTAGGAAAGTTTGCCTTCATGTAGGCTGTTTGGTATGCGAGACGGCCATAGCTTGCAGCATGGCTCTTGTTAAAACCGTACGCAGCAAAAGGTTCAATGAGCGCCCAGAGTTCATCTGCTTTTTTCTGAGTGAGTCCGCCTTTGACGAAACCTTCCAAAAGTTTTTTCTTTTGGTCCTGCATCTCCTTAGGAATCTTTTTGCCCATAGCTTTTCGTAGCTTGTCCGCATCGAGCCATGAGTATCCCGCGAGATGAATTGCAATCATCATGACGTCATCTTGATAGGTGATGACACCGTACGACATAGATAGGATATCTTTTAGGCGCGGGTCAAGGTAGGAGATAAGCTTGGCATTGTGTTTGCGCTCAACATATTTAGGAATGGACTCCATTGGTCCCGGACGATAGAGCGCGACCATCGCATTGATGTCGTGAATGGTCGTAGGACGAAGCTCTTTCAAATAGCGAGTCATACCAGCACCGTTTAATTGAAACAATCCCATCGTCTCGCCGCGAGCCAGAAGTTTAAATGTTTTCTTGTCATCCATCGCAATGCGGTCTATATCAATATCAATATTGTGGCGTTCTTTTACGAGACGCACCGCGTCGCTTAAGATCGAAAGGTTCCTGATGCCGAGGAAGTCGAACTTAAGAAGTCCTGCGTCTTCGACTGCATGCATGTCGTATTGCGTGATGATCTTGCCACCTTTGGGGTCGAGCTGGGTCGGGGTGAATTCATAGAGAGGAGTGGGTGCGATAACGACGCCTGCGGCATGGACCGAGATGTGGCGCACGCAACCTTCAAGGCGACGCGCAAGATCGATAATCTCCTTTGTAGTCTTGTCGCTCTTATAGAGTTCGGCAAGTTCAGAGGTCATTTGGATTGCTGTGTCGATGGTCATCGGGAAACCCTGAGAGCCTTCGGGGATAAGACGAGAAATTTTGTCGCCCACAATGTATGGATGCCCGCGCGCCCGCGCGACATCGCGCACCGCCCCACGAGCCATCATTGTGCCGAATG
>JBBTZQ010000029.1:0-2205 GCA_038061275.1 Patescibacteria group bacterium | reverse complement strand
AAATTCTCCTTCAGCCCCTTTATTTTTCATTTCTTCGCATATTATGACGCTTCACATGAACTTATCTTACATATCACTTTAACACATCTTTAAGAACTGGGGTTATCCTCTCCGCGATAATCTGATACCCTTTGTCGTTGGGATGAATGCCGTCGTACATTAGGTCTGGGTTTGTAATGAGGCCTTCTAACACATTGGGCACATAGGCAGTCTGATATTTCTTTGCTAGGGTTTTATAATCCTCCTCATATCCATCTGCCAAGATTCCTCCACGTACGCCGAGGAGTATTACAACGACGCCACTCCCCTCCAAGCGTTCGATGATCGTTCCCAGGTTTTTAAATGTCTCCTCTTTTGGCACACGACGGATTGCATCATTTCCTCCGAGTAGCACGAGGACGACACCTGGGTTTTCATCGAGCACGTCTTGTAAACGACTGAGCCCCGTCGCTGTCGTGTCCCCGCTTTTTCCTTTATTGATGATTGAGATTTCCAGATTTCTCCCTACGGCGGAAATAAAATCATTCCCTTCTGTCGCACCGACACCCTCTACCAAACTGTCGCCGAACGCAACAACCGTGTGATTTTTCGGCGGAAAGTTTTTTATCGGTTCATCGCTTCTGAAAACAAAATAAAGGAACGGCGTGCAGACAAGCAGTGCGAAGCCTAAAAATGCGTAGCGTTGCGGGGTCATTAGTATTTGAATTGTAGCATAAAAAAATCCACGAAGTTTAAACTTCGTGGATTTTTTTATGCTATGGCGTTACCCAATAAAAGTAAGAGCTTTTCCGAGTGCTCCTGCGCGACCAGTACGGCCAATGCGGTGCACGTAGTCATCGTAGGATTCAGGGATATCAAAGTTGATAACATGAGATACTCCTGCAATGTCTAGACCACGAGCTGCAACGTCTGTTGCAACGAGGATCTGCGCCATGTCTTTTTTGAACGTGTCGAGCGCGCGTTGGCGCTGACCCTGGTTCTTGTCGCCGTGGATCGACTGCGCTTTGAATCCGCGTTTGCCGAGGGCAATGGCGAGCTTCTCTACACCGTGCTTGGTGCGTCCAAAGATAAGCACTTTCTTAAACTCTGGCTTGATCAAAAGATCATGAAGAACTTCAATCTTGTCCTCACCCGGTTTGATGTGTACAACATCTTGCTCAACGTTCTTTGAAGTGTCGCGCGTCTTGACTGAAATCATGACAGGGTCCTTCAAGAAATCTTTAATGAGAACAGCGATTTCTGGTGAAAGTGTCGCCGAGAAAAAGAGAGTGTGGCGATCCTTAGGCATCAAGTTCATCATATAACGCATGTCATTGATGAAACCCATGTCTAGCATGCGGTCTGCTTCATCGAGAACAGCGGTCTTGAACTGCGAGAGGTCGATGCAACGGCGCTCGATAAGGTCCTTGATACGGCCTGGTGTACCAATCACAAAGTTGTATTGATAGCGAAGGTTCGAGATCTGGCGACCAATTGGCGCGCCTCCAACAACACAGACAGAGAAGATCTTGAAACCTTTTACAAAGTCCTTAAGCTCCTGTTCAATCTGCTGAGCGAGTTCGCGTGTTGGCGCAACTACGATAATCTTCTCTTTTGGATTCAAGAGTACCTTGTTGATGAGCGGAACGAGAAATGCCGCAGTCTTTCCTGTACCTGTGTTTGCAATACCTACAACGTCGTGTCCGTTCAAAATGTGTGGAATGACACGGTCTTGGATTGGTGTTGGCGCATTGTATCCCTTTGCAAGAATATTCTGCTTCAAGCTATCCTGAATGAGAAAATCTTTAAAGAGGTGCTCAGGTGTAAATACCACTGCTTCCTCAGTAATGACGGTCTTGTTGATAAATTTTGAAATGTCGATGTGTGCTCCTTTGTGTCCTCGTTGAGGACCCTTACGAAAGCCTCCTCGTGAGGGAGCGCGTGACCCACTGAGTGGAGGGCGAGCTGAAGAGCCACCACGTGACGATGGTCTTGCGTATGAAGACCCTCCTCGTGATGCTGGCTTAGCTCCGCTTCTCGTAAATGTTCGTTTTTGTTCCATATATTGTTCTAAAAAGCCTTTTCGAAAGGCTATGTTAATTCGTCGTTAAATTCTCGAAAGCCTCTGAACTTGACGAAGAATGTGCTTTTAGGACAACTTGTGGGACAAAAACTCTATGAGATGAAATAAGTAACAAGTATATACTACTTATAGTTTTTTGTCAA
>JBBTZQ010000028.1:0-11949 GCA_038061275.1 Patescibacteria group bacterium | reverse complement strand
AACATGGCTTTGCCTCAATAGCTTGAAATATATATGAACAAACTCATTTCCACACTTAAGATTGTTGCTCTCGCCCTCGTGCTCTCGTTTGGCATCTCGTACGTCTATGCATGGACGGCACCGACCAGTACTGCTCCAGGAGGCAACGTGTCCGCGCCACTCAATACAAGTGGAACAGCACAAACGAAAACGGGGGATATTACCGCGAGAACAATTACTGCTCCTACTGTTTGCGTAGGTACTGATTGCCGAACCGCATGGCCGGTACCTTCTGCTGGAGGAGCCGACAATCTTGGGAATCATACAGCGACGCAGGATTTGAATATGAATGGCAAGAATATCACAAATACTTATCAAGCATTTCTCACGAATATCACAACGCCTGCCGGAGGGGGTATCGTTATGCAAAGCCCAGAAGTAAATTCACCGACTTTGTTTAATTTTGGAGGTTCTTATTTATTGGGCAACATTCGCACCTTTGGAGGTATACAATCTCCGAGCATGACGTATCTTACTAAAATACAAGATGATGGAAACTTTGTCGTCTACAATAGCGCTGGTACTGCCTGTTGGTCTGCAAAATACGGAGGAAGTGGACAATGCTCTGGTGCTATTTGGCCCATGTCTGGTTACCCTGGTGGTGCTGTTGGTCCTGCAGGCCCAGCAGGTCCACAAGGCCCAGCAGGAGGCGGAAGTGCCACGTGGATAAGTACTGGCTCATGTAGAGGATTTTATGCAGCCCCATTTCAAGCTTGTACCTTCCAAATATGTAATAGTCTAGGATGTGCGACAGCTCCATACCAGATGATCCTAGCAGCGCCAGGGTACTAAAAAAAGAATATACTTAAGTAACACGAAACTGCCTTTGGGAATTCCCAAAGGCAGTTTCGTGTTTTACTAAAGTTTATCCACATATTATTGCACAGGTACTAATACTTTATGGTATACTTTCCAGAGTTAAGATTATACATTTACTAAAATATTTATTCCATGAAAACATCATTGATAGGTCAAACAAAAAATATTATCGCCCTCATAATCGTAAGTGTTCTATTTGTGGTGGCGTATATTGGGGCGCCAGGTGTTTTTAAAGCTCCTGTTGCTGAGTCTTCATCTTTGGATAACGTGTTTGGGTGGGCATGGAGTGAAAATATAGGATGGATTAGCGCAAACTGTGTTACGGACGGCACCTGTGGAGGCTTACAGAATTACGGTGTGAACATTGACCTTACTACAGGAAACTTGAGCGGTCTTGCATGGAGCGAAAACATAGGATATATAAGCTTCAATCGTTCAGAGACGGCAAATCCTCCGAGCGCACCGTTCAATGGCGGAAGCGGTCCGATTGCGAACTACAATAGCTCCACAGGTGCAATAACAGGCTGGGCGCGCGCGCTTTCTGGATGTGAGGTTACTGCAGGCGTTCCCGCAACATTTTGTTCAGGCACTGCCGCAGGCGCTGCCTCGGGCGGATGGGACGGGTGGATTAAGCTTTCAAAAGATGTATCTGATACAGGTCCTGCGTACGGACTTACGTTGTTCTCGGGCACATTTGGGGGTTTTGGATGGGGGTCAGACGTTGTAGGGTGGATTGATTTTGCTCCAGCCATGGCGGGAGCAGGATGGAGGCTTCAGAACCCAAACTGGATAATTACCGCTACTGCAGGTGCAAATGGTACAATCGCTCCAACTGGAGCTGTCAGTGTCGTTGCTGGGAACAATCAAACATTTACCATAACACCGAGCGGTGGGTATGCAGTAACGTCGGTTCTTGTTGACGGTGTGTCGGTTGGTGCTGTTGCTACTTACACATTTAACAATGTTTCGACCAACCATACAATTACAGCCAGCTTCAGTTCCGCGATAAACTGCGGTAACGGTATTTGTGCAACCCCAGAAACGATTGCTAACTGCCCTCAAGATTGTACAGGTGGTACTCAGCAATTCTAAGTCTAGTTATCGAAATAAGACAAGTCAAAAAGTCTATAATGGTCATTTATCCTTAATTATTTGACATTATTTCTTAATTTGGTAAGATACGAAACGAGCTCACTCCGAGCTTGTTTTGTTTAAAGAAACAGCCCATGCTTTAAAGCATAAGCAAATTATAAAAAGTTATGACACGATCACTCAAAAAAGGACCCTATATCGACGAGAAATTGCTCAAGAAGATTGAGGGTAAAAATCCTCAAAATGAACCCATGATCAAAACATGGAAGAGAGCAAGCCAAATCGCACCTGAAATGGTCGGCTACCTTTTTGGCGTGTATAACGGCAAGACCCATCTCGAAGTCCGCGTGACTGAGGATATGGTTGGCCACAGACTCGGAGAGTTTTCACCTACAAAGAAGTTCCTTCGTCACGGAGGTAAAATGCAGAAGGAACTTGAACAAAAGAAGAAGGAGGGAGAGATTGCTGCTGCAAAGGCCGCAAAATCAGAGACCCCCGCTAAGAAAAAATAGCAATTAATATATGAAAGCAACCCTCAAAAGCTACCGTCAAGCCCCACGCAAGGTTCGCCTTGTTGCAAACCTTATCAAAGGAAAGACTGCGGAGCGCGCTCTCGTAGAGCTCGATGTTCTCCCAAAGCGCGCATCGCTCGCGATGAGGAAGCTTTTGCTTTCAGCTATTGCTAATGCAAAAGAGAATTCAAGCATAGGAATTCAGGACCTTTTTGTAAAAGAGGTTCGCGTAGACCAAGGAAAGATCATGAAGCGTTCGATGCCAAAGTCCCACGGTTCAGCAAGTCCCATTCACAAGCACACGAGTCACGTCATGCTCGAGCTCGTAGAACGTATTTCAATAGAAGAAGCACCAAAGAAGTCGGTTGATGCAAAGGCTGAGAAGACAAAGAAAGCTGTCGTTGCAACAAAGACGAAAGAAGTAAAACCTAAGGCTTCAAAAAAGACAAAATAATATGACCCACATTGTACACCCATTTGCGCATCGCTTAGGAATCATCCGTGACTGGAAGTCTCGTTGGTTTGGAGCAAAACAAGAATACAAGGATTTTCTCAAGGGAGACATTCTTATCCGAACATTCCTCGAGAAGCGATTGCTCGGAAGTCACGTAGCTGGAATCGAGATTGAGCGTAATGCAAAAACATTCCGTATCATTATCAAAACCGCTCGCCCAGGTATGATTATTGGACGCGCAGGAGAGGGATCGGTCAAGCTCCGCAATGATATCTTGAAAGAGGCAGCGCGCAAGAAGTTCATCATTCCTTTGGATTTCAAACTTGATATAGAAGAAGTGCGTTCTCCAGAAGCAAATGCTCAGATTGTGAGTGAAATGGTCGCTGAAGGACTCGCAAAACGCTTGCCATTCCGTATGGTTTTGAAAAAAACAGTAGAAACTATCATGGCAAACCGCGATGTAAAGGGTGCGCGCATCGCTATCTCGGGTCGCCTCGGTGGTGCTGAAATGGCACGCTACGAGCAGATCCGTCGCGGAGGGATTCCTCTTCAGACATTCCGCGCAGACATCGACTATGCAAAGAACACTGCTCGATTGCCGTACGGTGCTATTGGCGTAAAGGTGTGGATCTACAAGGGTCAAGTTTTTGCAGACACCAAGAAAAAAACCCTTGCTTCGCAGAACGTATAGATCGATCAAATTTAAATAAACTACCATGTTATTCCCCAAAAAAGTAAAACACCGAAAATGGCAAAATGACCGCAAGAGCGCGGCACGATTGGCGCTTCCTGATACACGCGGTATTACGCTTGCGTTCGGATCATTCGGACTCAAGGCTGACAGCTCTGCTCGCGTAAAGTCAAACCAGATCGAAGCTTCCCGAAAAGTAATCGTCCGCACCATTACGAAGGTAGGAAAAATGTGGATCCGTATTTTCCCAGATCGACCTTATACACAAAAGCCTGCACAGATGGGCATGGGTAAAGGAAAAGGGGATCTTCAGGGTTATGTTTTTGAAGTTCGTCCGGGTCGCATGCTCTTTGAGGTTGACGGTATCGACGAGGCCACCGCGGTTAAGGCGCTCAAGAAGGCTGCCGCAAAACTCCCTGTAAAGACGAAGATTGTTCGCCGTAGCGAAACTATCTAATAACATTTATTATATGTCAGAATTAAAGAACAAAAGCGTTGAAGATTTGAAGAAGGCTCTCGATGAAAAGAGGGAGGAGATTCGAGGCATTCGTTTTGACCTCGCGGGAACGACAAAGAAGAATGTCAAAGCAACACTCTTGGCTCGCCGAGAAGTAGCACGCATTTCTACGGAAATAACAGCTCGCAAAGCAACCAACAAATAATCACTATGGAAACTAAAACAACAACAGCAAAAAGACTTCAAGGAGTCGTCGTCTCCGACAAGATGGAGAAGACCATCACCGTCTTGGTGAACCGTTTTGTGAAACACCCAAAGTATGGTAAGTTCATGAACAGCTCAAAGAAATACAAGGCGCACGATGAGAACAATACCTACAAGGAAGGGGATCAGGTCATCATCGAGGAATGTCGCCCTATTTCAAAAGACAAGACCTTCACCGTTGTCGGAAAGAAGACTGCATAACAAAAGCGACGAAAATATTTAACAGAAACCACTATGATTCAACCACAAACAATCGTCAAAATCACAGACAACTCCGGCGGAAAGATCGGACGCGTATTCAAAGTTCTCGGTAGTTCAAAAAAACGCTACGCTGAGATTGGCGACCTCGTTGTTCTATCTGTACAGGTTGCAGAGCCTAGAAAGTCAGTGAAGAAGAAGGATGTGTTGACCGCGCTCGTGGTTCGCACGCGCAATGCATACCGTCGCAAGGATGGATCGTACGTACGCTTCGATGATAACGCTGTTGTTATTGTAGACAAAGTAAAAAAAGAGCCTAAGGCAGGTCGTGTTTTCGGTCCAGTCATCCGCGAGCTTGCAGAAATGGGATATCAGAAAGTTTGTTCGCTTGCGCCTGAGGTTGTCTAATCTATACATACTATTATGAAACTCAAAAAAGGAGACAATGTAATCATCATCGCCGGAAAGGACAAAGGCAAGACAGGAAAGATCTTGGAAGTGCTTCCTAAGGTAAACCGCGTGGTGGTAGAAAGCGCAAATATCGCAAAGGTAAGTGAGAAGTCGCGCACCCGCGGAAAAGCAGGTCAGATCGTAGAGCGCGCAATGCCACTCAATGCGTCAAACGTCATGATCCTCGACCCAAAAGAAAATGTTCGTACCCGCGTCGGTATCAAGAAGATTGGAGGAAAGAATGTTCGTGTTGCAAAGAAGAGTGGCTCAGAGCTCAAATAAATTTTATTACTATGAAAACAGCAATTAAAACAGTTAAAGAAAAACAATCAGGAGCTTTTGATGCTATGAAGGCAGAGTTCGGTTACACGAACAAGCTTGCAGCACCACGTCTTGTGAAAGTTGTCGTATCGGCAACCACAGGCAGGTCAAAGGACAAGAATCGCAACGATATGATTCTCGGTCGTCTCGCAAAGATCACGGGACAAAAGCCATCACTCCGCGCCGCAAAGAAATCCATTGCTGCTTTCAAACTTCGCGAAGGTGACAAGATCGGCGTTGCGGTGACACTCCGCGGTGCGCGAATGATGGGCTTTCTCGATAAATTTTTCAATGTTGCAATCCCGCGCACGCGAGACTTTCGTGGTTATGAGAAGAAGAGCATCGACGAAATGGGGAACCTCACCCTCGGCGTCAAAGAGCAGACTATCTTCCCCGAAACTTCAGACGAGGATATCAAAGACCTTTTTGGTATGGCGGTAACTTTCGTCACCACTTCAAAGAATAAGAAAGAAGCAGCTAGCTTTTTTGAGGTCATCGGAGTACCGTTTAAGAAATAAGACACTTTTCAAAATCCCAACAAAATACCGACTCATTAGTCGGTTTTTTTGTTAAGGAAGAAAGCCCTTGAAATCTTCCATGAAAGTTGTATCATTTACCTGTCCTTAGATTTATTGAGGACAAACGAAGTTCTTTGTTTAAATAGAAAATAAAGGAGAAATATCATGGTCCCTAGCGGTAGTGGAAAAGAACAAAGGGTAACAGATATTACCATGAACGACAAAAGTCCAGAGTGGATTGAGACATACTTGGAATGGACGGGGCTCCCCCCAGAACTTCCGTTGTTGTCGCAGTTTCTTGAAGACCCGGTCGTACAACACACGGTCCGAGCGCTTCTAGGCTGAATCAGCAATAAAAGAGCTTTTACTCTCATTTTCAACCTATAATTAAAAAAACAACCCCCTATTTTCGAAAAAGGACGTTCATTGTAACGTCCTTTTCTGTATTTTATTGACTTTATTCTTCCATGTGCTAGGATGCTCTTACGGGTTTTTGTTTAATCCGTGTTCCTCCTTTTTGGCAGAAGCACCTTCTCCTAAAAAGAATCAACACGAGATATTGGCAAAAACTCCACAAAAAATTATTTATGGCAAAAACATCAACAATCGCGCGTTCACAGCGTGAACCAAAGTTTAGCAGCCGAATTGTTCGTCGTTGTTTCAAATGTGGTCGACGTAGAGGCTACATGGGTGACTTTGACCTTTGTCGCATCTGTTTCCGTGAACTCGCCAACGAAGGCAAGATCCCTGGAATTAAGAAATCTTCTTGGTAATTCTATAAAACTATTATGCACGACCCAATAGCAGACATGCTCATCAGTATCAAGAACGCAGGCAACGCTGGTAAAGACAGCGCAACCGTTCCATTCTCGATGATCAAAGAATCAATCGCATCAATTCTTTTTAAGAATGGTTATATTTCATCGTACGCGAAGAAAGGAAAGAAGATAATCAAAACACTTGAGATTGGTATCGCATATGACGGCAAGAAGCCTCGCGTAATTCAGGTTGCCCGTGTTTCAAAGCCATCATGTCGCTCATATATCAAAGCGTCTGAAATCAGACCAATTAAGAATGGTTACGGACTCATGGTCGTTTCGACACCAAAGGGTTTGATGACAGGGGACGACGCAAAAAAAGCACAGGTCGGCGGGGAAGCGTTATTTAAAATTTGGTAATATCATGTCAAGAATAGGAAAAAAAGGCGTAAGCATCCCAGCAGGTACAACTGTTACAAAGAACGGCAATACCGTTACTGTTAAGGGGTCACAGGGAACACTTTCTCGAGATTTCAACGACCTCGTTGCAATTACTATTGAAGGTACAGAGGTAATTTTTGTTCCAAAGAACAGTTCGAAAGAAGCCCGCGCTCTTTGGGGAACGTACGCATCTCATATCGGCAACATGGTTGAGGGAGTGAACAAGGCTTTCGAAAAGAAGCTCATCATCGACGGTGTCGGATACAAAGTAGAGCCACAGGGCAATGTACTCGTATTCAGCCTCGGTTTCTCGCACAAGGTCCCTATGGAGATTCCTGCAGATGTTAAAGCAGTCGTTTTGAAAAACACCATTACTTTAAGCTCTATCAACAAGGAGTCAGTTGGTCAATTTGCCGCACAGATACGCGCAAAAAAGAAACCAGAGCCTTACAAGGGTAAAGGCATTCACTACGAGAAGGAAGTTATCCGTCGCAAGCAGGGTAAGAAGTCTGCATAATCAAACGCACTCATATGACCAAAATACTTACAAAAATTGAACAGCGCGCACGTCGACATCGTCGCATTCGCGCAAAGGTATCAGGAACCGCAGAGTGTCCGCGTTTTGCTGTTTTCAAATCAAACACTTATATCTACGCACAGCTGATTGACGACAAGAAGGGAGCAACTCTTCTTGCTATCTCAGATGAGAAGATAAAAGGAAAGACAAAGACAGAGCGCGCAAAACTTGCTGGCGCTGCACTTGCAAAGAATGCTAAAGCAAAAGGCATTTCAAAAGTTGTCTTTGATCGAGGAGGGTTCATCTTTACTGGTCGCGTTCGCGCAATCGCAGAGGGCGCTCGTGAAGGCGGATTGGTATTTTAAATTTTATAAATCATGAACGATATTACTACACAACAGAAAACAGGAGCAGCACCACAAGGAGCTCCACAGAGAACACCATCTGCACGACCACCACGCGGAGGAGCTGCGGGCGGGCGCGGAGGCGCACCACGCGGAGGAGCAGGAGCTTCCCGAGGGGGCAAGGGGGGTGGACGCGGTCCAGGATTTGAACGCGCAAAGCCAGAATTCGACAACAAGCTTATTCAGATTCGTCGCGTAACGCGCGTTGTTTCAGGAGGCCGTCGTTTCTCATTCTCTGTAGCTATGGTTGCAGGCAACCGAAAAGGTTCTGTTGGTGTAGGAGTAGGAAAGGCTTCAGATACTGCACTCGCTATCGAGAAGGCAATGAAGAGTGCAAAGAAGAACATGATCAAGGTTCGCACCTCAAAGGACATGATGATCCCTCACGAAGTGACCGCAAAAGATTCAAGCGCACGCGTCATGATCATGCCGGCTCCTGGACGTGGTATGGTTGCAGGAAGTTCTGTCCGTAACGTTCTCGACCTTGCGGGTATCAAAAACGTTCGCGCAAAGATTCTCTCAGGTTCAAAGAACAAATTGAACAACGCACGCGCTGCAATTAAGGCACTCAGTCAGCTTCGCGAAAAGCGTCCAACTGGACCTGCGGAAGAAACAAAGTAGATTTTAACTATACGACTATGCAAATTCATGAATTAAAAACAAGAGTCGCTCGCAAGACCAAGAAGGTTGTTGGTCGTGGAGGAAAGCGTGGCAAGACTTCAGGCCGTGGAACAAAAGGTCAGAAGGCTCGCGCTGGACATCGTATTCGACCTGCAATGCGCGACACGATCAAGAAAATCCCCAAGAAGCGCGGAGAAGGTGTATCACGAAATCAGTTCAAAACTGAGACAGACCGTTCCGTTGTCTTGAACATCGGACTTCTCTCGACGGTTTTTGTATCTGGTGAAAAAGTTACGCCAAAAACATTGCTCGAAAAGGGCCTCATCGAAAAAGCGGGAGATCGAATGCCTACGGTAAAGATCCTCGCGCACGGAGAACTCGACAAGAAGCTCGATATTCGCGGATGTACTTTTTCGGCAACTGCAAAAGCCAATATCGAGAAGCTTGGAGGAACGGTAGCGTAATAAACAGAGAATACAAGATAACAAGACGGTCAGTTTATCGCAGAGAGACAGAAGGAATAATCAAATAATCAATCATGGAAACCCTACTTCGCAAACTGAAATTGATGGTACAAGACAGGACGCTTCGTAACCGCATCCTTTTTGTGCTTGGTATCCTCGTCCTATTTCGTCTTCTCGCGAATATTCCTATTCCCGCAGCAGCAGGGCAGGGAGCTGTCGACATTTTGAGCAATAATCAGGCTCTTGGATTCTTGAACCTTTTGACGGGAGGTGGTTTGTCTGCGGTTTCTATCGTGATGCTTGGTGTCGGGCCATACATTACCGCTTCGATTATCATGCAACTCCTAACGATGATGTCGCCAAAATTCAAGGCGATGTATCACGAAGAAGGCACTATGGGTCGTCGCAAGTTTACGCAGTACTCACGCCTGCTCTCGATTCCTCTCGCATTTCTCCAGGGGTACGGGCTCATTTTATACTTGAGCAAATTAGGTGTTTTGCCGGTTCTCACGCCATTTGAAATGCTCACCAACACAATTATCGTTGCTGTGGGCGCGATACTTCTCATGTGGCTCGGCGAACTTATTTCAGAATTTGGCATTGGAAACGGTGTCTCCCTCATCATTTTTGCCGGTATCGTCGCTAGCCTTCCCTCACAAGTCGCTCAGCTTCAATACACTTTCGACATTACACAGCTTCCGCTTTATATTGCGATAACCTTTATCACACTATTGCTCATTTTGGCGGTCGTTTATATGACAGAGGCTGAACGACCGGTGCCTATCACCTATGCAAAGCAGGCGCGCGGAGGACGCATCTCCGGAGGAACATCAACTTACCTTCCTCTTCGTTTGAACCAAGCGGGAGTTATTCCGATTATTTTTGCGCTTTCGATTCTCGTATTTCCAACGGTCATTGCAAATGCGCTCGCGACTGTGGGTAATGGTGCTGTTCAGTCCGCAGCGGTATTTGTTCAAAACATCCTTTCAAACGGATGGGTGAACGGTATTCTCTATTTTGCTCTCGTCTTTTTGTTCACGTTTTTCTATACGGCAGTCACATTTGACCCGGAAACCACCTCAACAAATCTTCAGAAGAACGGAGCATTTATTCCCGGTATTCGCCCCGGAAAGCAGACTGCTGAATATCTCGGCAAGATCCTTACACGCGTCACGTTCGTAGGAGCGTTATTCCTTGGTGCTGTTGCGGTGATCCCGCTCATCATGCAGAATGTTACAGGATTAACCGCGCTCGCTATTGGTGGAACCGCGCTCCTCATTGTCGTTTCTGTTGTTCTCGATCTTGTAAAAAAGGTAGATGCGCAGATTTCGATGAGAGAGTACTAAAATTGGTTCGAGTGTTTTTCTGAACAAGGAGAAACTCTAGTCGGTTTCTCCTTGTTTTGTTTAAAGAGACCAAAAATTATGGCAGTTTCGAATTTACTGGTACAATAGGCCCAATATGGATTTACAAACAATTATTTTTATCGGACGCCCTGGTTCAGGCAAAGGCACGCAATCTGCTCTTGCGATGGAGTTTATAAAGAAGAATGCGCCTGAAATTCCCGTCATGTATTTTGAGACAGGGTCATATTTCAGAAAGTATATAAAAGAAAAAACCGGGTACACATGGGACCAAGCGCGTCACACACTTGAAGTAGGAGGGCGACAGCCAGACTTTCTTGCTGTCTGGATATGGTCCGAGATATTCATTAACGAGGCTCACGGAAGCGAGCATTTTATTTTTGACGGCATGCCTCGTTCGTTTGCAGAAGCAAAAATTCTTGAGACAGCATTTCCATTCTACAAACGAGAGAGTCCCGCGGTGGTGTTCATTGATGTATCTCATGATTGGGCAGAGAGTCATTTGCAAAATCGTGGCAGAGCGGACGACAAAAACCCCGAAGTGATAGAAAAGCGTCTTTCGTGGTATGAGGGAGATGTTCTTCCCGCAATCAATTATTATCGCGAGAATCCCCTCTATCGATTTTTGCAAATAAACGGAGAGCAAACTCCTGAGCAAGTATCAAATGATGTTTTGAAAGCGTTGGGTTTAATAAAGTAGACGAAATATCTGTATGACGAAAAAAGGAATGATAAAAACAGAAGAAGAAATTGCAATCATTCGCGAGGGTGGTAAGCGTCTTGCAAGTGTTCTCGTTGCGGTTAAAAAGATTATCAAACCCGGCGTCACCACAAAAGAGCTCGATAGACTCGCAGAGCGCTTGATTCGCGAAGCGGGCGACGAGCCAGCATTTTTGAATTATACGCCCGAGGGTGCACGCCGCCCATACCCAGGATCGCTTTGCGTTTCTGTAAATGATGAGGTTGTGCACGGAATTGCGGGAGACCGCGTACTCCGAGAAGGAGATATTGTGGGAATCGACCTCGGTGTTAAGCATAAGGGACTTTTTACTGATGCCGCAATGACTGTGCCCGTTGGCTCGGTTGATGGACCGGCAATGAAAATTATGCGTGTGACAGAAGAAGCGCTCCATATAGGTATAAAAGAAGCGCGTGTAGACAAGACTATCGGCGATATTGGTCATGCCATAGAAAAATATGTACGAAACCACGGTCTTACTGTTGTAGAAGAGCTTGGTGGTCATGGCGTTGGGTATCATCAGCACGAAGAACCTCATATCGCAAACTACGGAACGAGGGGGCAGGGAGTAAAACTTAAAGAAGGGATGGTCTTAGCGCTTGAACCAGTCGTCAACGAAGGCACACGGTTTATAAAGCTCCTTCCTGATGGGTATACCTATGTTACTAAGGATCATAAACGTAGCGGACATTTTGAGCATACCATTCTTATAACAAGCAAGGGGGCTGAGATTCTCACGAAAATCTAAGAAAACCCAGCCGCTAAGGCTGGGTTTTCCCTAGCGCAAACAACACTTTCTTGATACAATAAACTGATATCATGACTA
>JBBTZQ010000027.1:0-1975 GCA_038061275.1 Patescibacteria group bacterium | reverse complement strand
TATGAGGTATTCTATGAGGCAACAGGTGTTGCACTTCAGAGTTGAATGTACCCGCCAGGAAGTTGACAAAGCTGTTTTATTATGATATAAAGAAAACCTGAACATTTAAAAAATATCAGTACACGGCGTAGGCCGAAACCATAAAAGAAGGGGGGGAACGTGCGCAACGAGAAAGCGATAGTAGTGGTTGTACTCGGATACGGATGCCATCTGACAAAACCCATGAGAGTGTACCTCGATAATGTGGCGCATTTCGTGGGCGCAAGAAATGTCGCTGCAATCGTCACAACGGGCGGATACACGAACAAAAAAACCGCGCCCGGCATCAGCGAGGCCATGATGATGGCCGACTATCTCAAACGAAACGGTGTCACAACGATCATCCTTCAAGAAAAGGAGGCTCAAACCACCGCAGAAAATCTGAAAAACGTTGATCGCATGCTCGCCTACCACCACCTAAGAGGAAGGCCTATCGTCATTTTCTGCGACGAGGCGCACAAGCTCAAGGTGAAACTGCTCTCGTATTTTATTCTCGGCCACATACCGCATATATGGGCGCACAGGGTCACGGGGGAATTCGCAACGAAGCTGAAACAGGTGCTCATCGCGACACCGCTTAATGTCCTTGCGTTGTGGTTTCCGTCTCTTGAAAGGATGGAGTGTGAAAGGAGAGAACGCATCATGAGAAACAGTTAACGCAGGGAGGAGCATACGCTCCTCCCTTTCTTTTAAAAACAGAACTGACTACAATAGAGGAGATAAAACGCATGGGCAACAAAATCACCGAAAAATATTTCATTCAAGGTGACTTCTCCCACCGAGAAGCAGATGTTTTGGCGCAAGTCATTGCCGAAACCGGATTTGTCGTGGAAAAGGAAATTTTTCGCGGCACAATTTACGACAAGAATAAGGTCGGGAGCTTGATCTACAAAGGGACGCTGGGCGGCAAGCCGGCGACACTAAAGCTTCAAGGGTTAAGACCGGAGATAGATGAAGGAGAGATCATCAAGCGCTTTGCCGCCCAAAACCAAAGCAACCTTGTCCGTGTTCCTGCTCTGTATGTTCACAAGCCATGGACAGAGAAATACGGGCACGGCTACCTCATCACCGAATATATCGATACCCCTAAGATCTTCGAAATGCCATTTGCCACAGCAGAACAAATGCAGGATTTCGCGCGATTCTATCAGGAATACAGGACATCTGCGATAGTATCTCCGTGGGCAGAGCCGGAAACAACTGACAGCCTGACATTCACCATGCGCAAAACAGATCACTGGCGTAAAATTTCCGAGTCAAAAAAAAGATTGGCGCTTGCGGACTACGCACCACATCTCTCCCGATACTACGCCATTGCAAAGAAACATTTCCCCTCTATACCCATGGTGTTCTGCCATGCTCATCTCACGGCAAACGACATCTATCGCATGCCGGACGGTTCATTTGTAGTGTTGTCCAATCTCTACTGGTCATACCGCCCTCAATGGTATGATCTTGCGTTCAACATCTGGGCTTGTCTCTTGCATATTCGTGACACCCGCTACACATCCGAAGAAATGACCCGCTACATATATGACTGGCTTGCGACATATCGCGCCATTCCTGTTGTACAACAGGACGAGGATTTCGAGCGCAAGATCACTATGGCGCTCCTAGAACGAACCATAGGCGCAATACTCGTTGATCTTGGCGTAAATGATTTCTACGAGGGAGAAGAGAACAAACAATACTTCAGACACTTGCTCGGCCTCCACCACCAGCTCTTTGATTCCCTGGCTAAAAAACTCGCCTGATCGCTCCCCTGTTTAAAAAACGCCGCCGAAATACCGGCGGTGTTTTTCTTTCTTTAAACATCTCTCTAATGCAAAAGTAAAAACAAAAAACTCCCGATGCATATCGGGGGTTTTCTAGCTCTGCATACGGGAGGCTCGGACTTAAGCTAGCGTCCACGTGGGTACCCGCAGATATGAATTCC
>JBBTZQ010000026.1:0-7219 GCA_038061275.1 Patescibacteria group bacterium | reverse complement strand
TTTTGGCGGAGAGGGGGAGATTCGAACTCCCGAGAGGTTTTAACCCCTACTCGCTTTCCAAGCGAGCGCACTAGGCCACTATGCGACCCCTCCAGTCCACGTACTTTATCAGAAAGAACTTTTTTTTGCACGAATCAAAAGTTTATTTTCTTTTTCTTTATAAAAAGTATTGATTCATAATTTTACCTGAGGTACAATGAGTACAATTATTAATAATTAATTTGACATCAACATGGAAGAACAAAATTTTGAGAACCAAGGACAAAATCAAAACCAAGCTGTTGCCCCGATAAAAAAGAGCAGTATGGCAAAGAAAATTTACACACTGATTCTTCTCGGTGTAATTATTATCTTCGCTTCGTACTTTGCTTATAGCAACTACGTCATAAAGCCAGAAGTGACAACAGCGCCTAAGGCATCCGTCTTTGATGATAAATTCTTTGGCGTATTTCTCGATACGGGAGATATCTATTTCGGAAAACTTTCTAATAAAGAATCTTCGTTTGTTACGGTTGATGATGCATTCTACTTGCGTGTAACGGAAAATACAGAAAAAGATAAAAACGGGAAGCCTCTAGGTGCGCCACAGCTCAACTTAATTAAGCTCGGCACCGAGATGCATAAGCCAACCGGAAAGATTGAAATTCAAAGGACCCACATCGTTTCAATTCAGGAACTTTCAGCCGACTCAGAGGTTATCAAATTGATGGTGGCAAATAAATAATCATTGCTCTACGTCGCCAATAAAAAAACCGCATTAAGCGGTTTTTTTTATTTATTTCCACCGCATGCTTCAGAAGCCCATAGTCCTTGTGCTCCACGCTCTGCTTCATTTTGAGCTTGATTGAATTCTGTTTGATAACGATAGGGAAGGTGATAGGTGTATTCATATCCGTAACCACTTTCAATTAGGATTTTATTTACAAGGGTTCCATCAGCGAGAAATACATAACGAAGGAGGCGGCCGTATTTGTCACGGTCGCCTTGTGTCGCGTCGAGCTCTAAACGGACCGACTGTTCGCTCAAAGTATTTTTGAGGAAGAGCGATGCTTCTTTGCCGAAACACTGGACTGTGCGCCTCGGATCGACGCTCTCAGGGGTATTCACACCTATCAAGCGCACTCGTTCTTCGAGAGCATTCATTTTGACGATGATTGTATCACCGTCAACGACGCGTACGACAGGATATAAAATTTCGTGAGTTAGGACTTTTTGAGTTTTGGGGACTACTTCTTCATCAACAGTAGAGGCAGATACTTCAAGGCGTGGAATGGGTGTTTCCTCCGCCTGCTTTTGGAGGAATACGATACTTCCTGATGTTCCAAGGACAAGAAGTACGAGGAGGGTAAGGTTTTTCTTCATACAATAAGTATACCGTGGAGAGCGGGCGATAACCACACGAGCGCCCATCTTTTGCAACACTTGCAAAAATTGTCACATTCTGGTAAAGTCTCGTCTATATGAAGAAAGAAATTCACCCAAAATATTTCGTTGAATCCAAGGTAAAATGCTCATGCGGACAGGCTTTCTCTGTTGGCTCGACCATTCCCGAGATCAATATTGATATCTGTAGCTCTTGCCACCCATTTTTCACTGGAGAGGAAAAGACCATCGACACCGCAGGACGCGTAGAACGTTTCAAGAAGCGCCAGGCTGCTTCAAAGAAGTAACGGCTCAAAAAGAAAACCCACACATATTCGTCGTGGGTTTTCTTTTTGCGCGATAAACCATGACCATTGATCTTGAGATATTCAAAACAAATCACAAAACGCGCTATCTCGCGGGAGAGTATGAGCGCCTACTTGCCGAGGAGACAAGCGTGAAGTCGATGATTGAGAGCGATCCGAGCATGTCCGAGCTCGGCGAAGGAGAGCTTGAATCTCTGCATGCGCAGATGACCGCTCTTGAAACTCAAATGCAGGCTATTGTCGACGCAGACAAAGAAGAAGTAGAAGTGCCGAAAGAAATTATTTTAGAAGTTCGCGCAGGCGCGGGAGGCGGGGAGGCGGCGATTTTCGCGCAGGACCTCGCCATCATGTACGAGCACTTTGCAGAAAAAAGAGGTTGGGAGTTTAGCAAGCTCGATGTCTCTCAAAGCGAAGTCGGAGGATATAAAGAGGCGTCGTTCGGCATCAAAGGTAAAGACGTTTACGATACGCTTCGCTTTGAAACAGGCGTGCATCGCGTACAGCGCGTGCCCGCTACAGAAAAATCAGGGCGTATCCATACGTCGACAGCGTCCGTCGTTGTACTTCCCATTTATACGGAAAAACATTTTTCCATAAATCCCGCAGACCTTGAAATGGAATTCTCTCGCTCGGGTGGCGCTGGTGGACAAAACGTGAACAAGGTTGAGACTGCGGTCCGCATCATTCACAAACCTACCGGTCTTGCGGTGCGCTGTACTTCAGAAAGAAGCCAACTCAAAAACCGCGAGAAGGCGATGTCGATGCTTATGGCAAAGCTCGAGGATATTGACCGAGCAAAAAAAGAAAGTGATGTTTCGCTCGACCGTAAAAATCAGATTGGGACGGGAGACCGCTCAGAAAAGATCCGCACCTACAATGTTCTCCAAGACCGTGTGACCGACCATCGCATCAAGCAATCATGGAGCAATATCGAAAAGATCTTCGCAGGGAACATCGACCCCATCCTCGACGCCTGTCGAGCGGGAACGGTGGGGGATGCGGAGGATAGCGAGTAAGTATTGGATACATCATCAAAAAACAAACTATTGACAAAATACGAACAGATGTGGTAGTGTAGCAAAAGTTAAAGATAGTAGTCCTTTGCGAAGTTTCGGGTGGTGGTTTTACAAGCAAATGTTTTTCTTTCTCCTTACTAACCACCACCCACCCGTTTGCTGATGTGATTGTTTAAATTATCTTGTCTTTCTTACTGGGATCTACTTTCACATCAGCACCTTCTTCTGGAGGGAGTTTTATCTAGCTATGTTTTTCTTGTTTCAATGTAACTCTCTCCAGAACCTTGTTTGTGGATTCATAGCAATTTGTTCGTTCTTTAGAATGATTATCCACAAACCCCGAAGCGCTTGCGCTTCGGGTTCCTCTTAAAGTATTGGTGTCAGACTTATTCTAGACACGAATATTTCAAGAGGGATGTCCCTCATCTGTTCCTTGTGAACTTAATATCACAACCGTAGCTCTTGCTTTATGCCGGAGCTTTATTTTCAAAACCTAGGGAGGTTTCAATGAACGCAGTGCAAAGCAGTAATGTTATTCCGCTCGTCGGGACGACACTAGCCCGCATCATTTCGGTGATTCATCGTGTTAAGAAAACAGCCGATGGCGAGGAGCATCCAACGCTCGTTGCCATTATGGAACCTGACGGAACGTTCAATCGCTTCGACCTCGCCACAGAACGTGAAGAGTTTGACTTCATCACGGCAGATGGAAAGTTCGCGGACATTGGTCTGCGTTCTGGCGACACTGTCATTACCACGCTCGGTGGTTCTGGTGATCGTCTATCGTTTGCTATGTCGCGGATGCTTCAAGAAGTCGGCGGAGTGCTTCACCGCATTCCAAGTTTCCATTTGAAGAACTTCAAGGAGACCCCCGCATTTGCGGAGCTCGATGAAGATATGCGCGATGATGTCATGCTCCTCCATGCAATGTGGGGAAGTGTGCCGAAAAACTTCTTCGAGTGTCGTATTCGTGATCGTGAGATCATTCGCATTTCCGAGCTCTATCGCGCCTTCAAGGACGCGCAACAAGAACGGATGAAATGCGCAAATCGTTTGCGCGCTCGTCTCATTGGGAGTCTCTTCCTTTCCGAGGAAGGGAAGTATCCTGAAGGCAAGATCGAAGATTGGTTCGATGCACAAAAAGCAAATGATCCAATCTTCCTGTCTCTTGAGAAGGAAGAGAAAACGGCGAAGTTGCAACTTGAAAAAGCCCTGAAGATGACGCGCATTGCGGAGTTGTTCGACGCTATTCAAGGATGCGGTCCGTCCATTATCGGTGGGCTCATTTGCTCCATCGGCGATATTCGGCGCTTCTCAGGTCCTGAAAAGTTAGCCTCATATCTTTTGGGGCTGAGTATGCTTGCCGAGACAGGGAAATTCCCCCGTGCACGGCGTGGCATTCGTACCAACTGGAACAGGGCAGGACGTCAGACTCTATTCTTGTTGTCAGACCAGTTTAATCGTCGGCCGGATAGTGAGTGGGGAAAGAAGCTTCGCGAAAACAAAGGATACTACCGCGCTAAGCACCCAAACACACTCCTCGTTGAAAAGAAGGGGGTTGAGGAAACAGGTCGTGAGTTCATCCTTGAACCTGGCTTATGCGAAAGAAAAGGCAACAAGTACCAAGTATTCGATGCCGACGGCGTGATCATTGAAGAAGTTCGTGGCACGCAACGTTATTACGACGGGCACATTCATCGTATGGCGGTCTGGAAGACTTTGCGGGAGTTTGTACATTTCCTCTATCACACATGGACTGAGTTTGAAAAAGCTGAGTATGTGCCGGTCGAGAAGAAAGCGCGCGCAAAAAAAGTTGCTTGAGTTGTGATGTTTCGGGTGGTGGTTTCCAAACAACTTGTTTTTCTCAAGAATAATTAACCACCACCCACCTTTTTGTGAGGATTTTAAGAAAAAGTGTTTTTCTCTCGGCGGTCTAATCCTCGCAACGCCAAGCGGGTTTGTCCTCGGACAAGTCTGCTTGGCATCTTTATTTTGCACTCGTGTGCTCATCTATACGAGTTCAAATTGAGATTTTGTTCTTTGATTTTCGGGTGGTGGCTTTACAAGCAATTGTTTTTCTTCTCTGTCACTAACCACCACCCACCCGTTTGCTGATGTGATTGTTCTAATTTTGTTGTTTCTCTTTCGAATTGATACTTTCACATCAGCGCCTTCTTCTGGAGGGAATTTCTCGATAGGTGTTTTTCTTTAAGTTAATTATTCCCCCAGAACCTTTCAATAGACGACCTGTATCTACGGGGTCGTCTTTTCTCTTTAAAACACCAGGTAAACCCCTTGCCTTTTTAGGGTATAACTGGTAGACTCTGTCTCTATAACAAGAAATAAGAAGATAAGGCCATGAGTGTCTTCTTGTGCTTTTTAAACAATTAAAACCTGGCCAATTAATATCATAATGACTAAAACAGTAGAGAATCAAGGACTTATCACCGAAATGTTCGCCGCAGGAGCGCATTTCGGTTATTCACGTTCACGCAGACACCCTTCTACCAAGCAGTTTATCTTCGGCACCAAGAATGGTGTTGAGATCCTCGACCTTGAGAAGACAAGTGTTGAACTTGAGCGCGCAAAGGAATACATCAAGTCGCTCGCAAAGGGCGGTAAGCAAATTCTCTTCGTAGGAACAAAGAACGAAGGTAAGAAAGCTCTTGAAGACGGCGCACTCTCTATTGATATGCCATACGTTGCAGAACGATGGGTTGGAGGTGTACTTACGAATTTCTCCGAGATCAAAAAGCGTATTGCACTTCTTGAAGATCTTCGCGCAAAGCGTGAGAACGGAGAGCTTGCTGTTTATACAAAGAAAGAGCGTCTCCTTATCGACAAAGACATCGAGCGCCTTGAGAGAAATTTCTCAGGTTTGGTTACAATGAAAGAGATCCCTGTAGCACTTTTCATCCTCGACCCACGCAAAGAATCAATCGCTGTTAAAGAAGCACAGTTCTTGAAGATTCCTATTATTGCACTCGCAAACTCTGACTGTAATTTGAAAGAAGTTGACTTCCCAATTCCTGGCAATGATAGCTCGGTGTCGAGTATTTCATTTTTCATCAACCACATCACCGAAGCGTTCAAAGCAGGTCGCGCTGTTTAATACGGCATATTCGCCCTGCTCGAGGTTTTGTTCAAGATTAGCATAATCTTTATTCATAACCTTTGAAATATAATTCATTAACTTATAACCATGGTAGTAACTACTGAACAAATCAAAGAATTGCGCGACATGACGGGAATCTCTGTCATGCAATGCAAAAAGGCTCTTGAAGAGGCAGGTGGCGACAAAGAAAAGGCTCTCGCCATTCTTCGTAAGAAATCAAGCGATATCGCCGCAAAGAAGGGCGACCGCGAGCTTGGTGCGGGGGTTGTTCAGTCGTATATCCATAGCAACAAGACTATTGGCACACTCATCGAACTTGCATGCGAAACTGACTTCGTTGCACGCAACGAGGAGTTCGTAGCGCTTGCTCGCGAGATAGCGATGCATATTACCGCTACCAATCCCGAGTATGTCGACGAGACGAGCATTACCGAGGATGCGCGCGCTAAGGCAGTAGAACTTTTCAAGAAGGAAGTTGAGGAATCTGGAAAGAGCGCTGACATCAAGAAAAAGATGATGGAAGGGAAGCTCGCTTCGTACTTCGGAGAAAAGACGCTCCTTGCACAGCCGTTCGTCAAGAACCCCGATATTACGATAAAGCAACTCATCGACGCGGGGGTTCAAAAGTTCGGTGAAAAGATCGTGGTGTCTCGTTTTGTGCGGTTCTCGGTAGGAAAGTAGTTCATGAATGGCATCTAGGTGCGTTTAAACCTATGACTATCATTATCACATTATTTTATATCTCGCTCGCGATCATCGTTCTCATAATCGTGCGCAAGGTCGTTGTTATTCACCCCCTCAAATTTACACTTATTGAGGGGGTAGAGAAAGAGTTGCATGGGAAATTTTATGAGAAAATGCATGAAGCGTGGCGCACGGTCAATGAGAACTATCTGATGCGTATCAGATCCTTCGCGATAACGCTTTTCTATACGCTGGTTCATAAGGTGCTGCAGCTCTTGCTTATCGTGGGAAAAAAGTTTAAGGTGTATCATGACCGATGGTATGATATGGTGAAAGGGAAGGGTGTAATCAAGAAAAAAGGTTCAGTATCTTTTTTTCTTCGTGAAATCTCTGAACACAAAAAGCAATCGGCGGAGGAGAAATAACATTGCAATCTACCTGTCTTAGTAGGCCCAAAAAAGATTCATGGTGTAGTAGTATGAATGAGTTTTAAAATTAAATAGATGCCGCCTTAGCTGTTTTGGTAGGCTTAGGGAATTAAATTGTGTGATAGAATAAAAAAATATAGATGCCGTCTTAGCTGTCTTGGTAGGCCCAAGGAGCTACAGAATATGATAGGATGAAATTGGTTTAAAATTTAATGCCGCCTTAGCTCAGTTGGTAGAGCAACACTTTTGTAAAGTGAAGGTCCCCGGTTCGAATCTGGGAGGCGGCTC
>JBBTZQ010000025.1:33176-37327 GCA_038061275.1 Patescibacteria group bacterium | reverse complement strand
TTCACATTTCAGAGATTGGTTGGGGTCTCGTTGAGGATCCACGCAAGCTCTTTAAGCTCGGTGAGAAAGTTCGCGTAAAGGTCATCGAGATCAAGGATGGCAAGATCTCCCTCTCCCTCAAGGCGCTCAAAGAAAATCCATGGAAAGATGCGGAGAAGCGTTACAAGAAGGGTGACAAAGTAACTGGAGTAGTCATCAAGTTCAACCACTACGGCGCACTCGTATCTCTCGAGGAAGGAATCGCGGGACTCGTGCATGTATCTGAGTTTGGCTCTGAAGAAAAGCTCCGCAAGGCGCTTGATCTTGGAAAAACATATTCATTCACCATCACGCTCTTTGACGCAAAGGATCAGAAGATGACCCTCGCGTACGGAGAAGTAAAGTAAATTCAATTTACTCTCAAATAAAATAAAAGGGGCGGGACCGTACGGTCCCGCCCCTTTTATTTTATTTGAGAGTAAAAAAAGTTAATTCACCTCCCCAGTCGCCTTCTCTCTCCCGTCGGTCAAAACAAGCGCGAGAATTTCAGAAGCCTTCTTGGTTGTTTTTTTCATCACTTCGAGTTCCGGTTTTTTAAATGGCGCAACAATGAATTCCAAAAGAGCATCGGCATCTTTTGGCTTGCGCGGTTTGCCAGACGGCGTCGTAGGGCAAATGCCGATGCGAAGACGTACGAATGCTTTCGTCTTGAGCGCCTTGATGATGGACTCGAGCCCACGGTGCCCTCCAGAACTTCTGTTGAATGACATCTTCATCGTCCCGAGCGGAAGGTCGAGGTCATCGTACACCACGATTGTTCGCTCCGCGTCCTTCACATTCTTAATGAGCGACACGACGCTCTTCCCTGAAACATTCATGAAGTTGTTCGGCATGACGAGAATGACTTTGTCTTTGCCAAAGGTCCCTTTTGATACGAGGGCCTTGAGTGTCTTGTCGAGCTCCCAGAGAGGAAAGTCGTATTTCTTGCGAAACTGCTCGACCACCATGCGTCCCGCATTGTGGCGTGTCCCTTCATACTCTTCCCCAGGGTTTCCGAGCCCTACGATTACATATTGCATATATGCTATAGTACAATGAAATAAACGAAACAACAATAAAAAACCATGAGAGAGAATCCATTTGAACAGCAAATAGCGCATGAGCGGGAGAAAGATTATATCCATCCTGCGGTCGAACATGCACACAATAAAGCGCATGGGCTCCTTGAAGCGAGTGCGATCGATCCTCATGATTTTGTTGAACTTTATGGAGAGGCAAATGTTACACGCGATCTCGCAGCGGTAGAAAAAAAAGAAGCAGGCTTCAAGCCTGAGGCGAATAAAGTATACGCGGAAGTTCTCGAGGCAATCATGTATCACCAGATTGGGCACGGAGATTGGTTTGGGAAAGATGCAACAACAATGAAGTCATCAAAGTATGATGACTATTTCAATGGAAGCGATCTTATCCTCGAATTAACTGACCTTGAAGAAAAACCCTCACATCTCTCTCTTTCTATAGATGTTACGTTTGGAACAGCAACGGAACAAGAAAAATTCAGCAAAATAAAAGAAAATATTGACCAAGGAACACTCGGGAAATTAAAATATTTTAATTTTGACCAAAAAGGTCCCGTCAAGATACCTCAAGTGATTATCGGCGTCGAGAAAGACCTCGTAGTTAAGCTTGCAGGACTATGGTCAGACGAAAGTACGCTTAAAACAAAGAGCGAAGCGGCCTTAAAAGACCATCCTGTACAGCGCGTCATTCTTTCTGAGATATTTCTCCAACTTCAAGTTTTTAGAAATTATGCAGAGAGCACAGGAAAGGACAATCTCGTTTCTATCTTTGAGAAAGACCTAAAAATCATTGAGAGCATTCTGAGAGAAAAAGGCTTTGCCGATATCGGAGATCTGCGGAACGACAAAGTATTCGCAGCAATCCGCGAAGGACTAAAGGTGTTCAAAAAATAATATAGCACTACACCACGCATTTACCCTTTGCAGCAAGTCCATAGTTGCTTTATGATGAAGCTCATGAACAATGATACTTCAGTTCAAGTTCCTGTGACGCCGACAGAAAAAAAACATTCCTTCAAAGACGACATACTTGAAACTATTCGTTTCATCATCATCGCGCTCATCATTGTCATTCCCATTCGCGTTTATATTGCCCAGCCATTCATTGTGTCAGGCGCGTCGATGAATCCCACTTTCGAGACCAAGCAATATCTGATCGTTGACGAGATCTCGTATCATGTCGGCGATCCAGTTCGCGGAGATGTCGTCATCTTCAAGTACCCAAAAAATCCAAAACAATATTTCATTAAGCGAACTATCGGGCTTCCAGGAGAGACCGTCATTGTGGACGAGAATGGTCTCGTTACCATAAAAAATATCGACGGAACAACGTTTATTCTAGACGAACCTTATGTTAAATACTCAAAGGGTGATAATGTTGAATTGACGCTCGGCCCTGATGAATATTTTATGATGGGAGACAATCGCGCAGGAAGCTTTGATTCGCGCTCATGGGGCCCTGTTTCGCGCGATCTTATCATCGGAAGAGCATTTTTACGCCTTTTCCCCTTTTCTGAGACATCGGTCTTTCCCGGAGAATTTAAACAAAAATAATTATTAACACTATGACTCAAGAAAAAACTACAGGTGGCAGTGAGAAAAGCAAGAAGCCAAAACTAGAGGACATCGCAAGTCCAAAAGGGATGCGGGACATTCTTGATAAGGAGTATTACGAATATCAGGGATTTTTTGAGAAAGCTTCCGAGATTGCTATTTATTACGGTTTTCGCCCCATCGAAACACCCATCCTCGAGCGCGAAGCGGTTTTCACTTCGAGCCTCGGCATCGGTACAGATATTCGCGACAAGGAAATGTACAGCCTGAAGACAAAAGGTGGCGACCATTTAGTAATGCGCCCAGAGGGAACCGCAGCAATCATGCGCGCGTATATTGAAAATGGCATGCAGGCGCTTCCGCAACCTGTGTCACTCTACTATCACGGCCCGTTTTTTAGACACGAGAATCCTCAGAGAGGGAGGCTCCGCGAGCTTCGTCAATTCGGCGCGGAGATCCTCGGCACGACCAAGAGCATCGCAGATGCACTCGTAATAAAAACCCTCACACTCATTCTCGAAGAAGCTGGATTCAAAAATCTTTCAGTTGAAATAAACTCAATCGGCGACAAAGAATGCCGAGGTACCTATATTCGCGAACTCACTTCATATTACAAAAAACATATCGCAGAGATTTGCCCTAACTGCAAAGAACGCTTGAAGACAAATCCACTTCGACTTCTTGATTGCAAAGACTCACGATGTCAGGATATAAAAATAAACGCTCCCGCACCAATTTCTTCGCTTTGCGCCGACTGTCGGGCGCATTTCAAAGAAGTCATCGAATATCTTGACGCTATGAAAGTTCCCTACCGCATCAACAATAATCTCGTCCGTGGTCTCGACTATTATACACGCACCGTATTTGAGATATTTGATCTCGGTGATGAGAGCACCCCGGGCTTATCACCTCTCGCGCTCGCGAGCGGTGGCCGTTTCGACTATCTTGCTCGTGCGCTTGGGTCAAAAAAAGATGTTCCTGGAGTTGGTGGTGGTATCGGCGTAGACCGCGTCATACAGTCCCCGTCACACAAACCGCTTGATCCCCGCATCATCAAAAAACCAAAAGTTTATTTTATTCAGCTTGGATTTGAAGCGAAACTAAAGAGCGTTGCTATCATTGAAGTCCTCCGCAAGGCGCGCGTGCCAATAGCGCAATCACTTTCAAAAGACGGGCTCGGACAACAGCTCGCTATAGCAGAGCGTAGCGGTGCCCCATACACCATCATCTTTGGCCAAAAAGAAGCGCTCGATGAAACAGTCATTGTCCGCAACATGGAGACACGCTCTCAGGAAACAGTGAAGATCGCCGACCTCCCCGAGTTTGTAAAACACCTAAAAGAGGGGTTGCGATAATATCATGCGGTGCATTAAATTTGCACTTAAAACCCGTTTATGGTAGATTTGCACATATGTCAATAAATGTAGAAGTAAAAAAGAATCCCAACGAAAACGCTATTAGCCTCATTCGTCGCTTCACCAAGCGCATGCAGGGCTCAGGCGTTATTCCACGCGTTCGTTCGCTCCGTTGGGCAGAACG
>JBBTZQ010000025.1:0-33076 GCA_038061275.1 Patescibacteria group bacterium | reverse complement strand
CGAGGTTATGTCATAAACAAAACAGATGTGATGCGTGCTATCGGCACCGCAATAGCGCATGCGGAAAAAATGGCAGGATACAAAGTAAAAAACGCTCTCCTTTCGGTGGGAGGTATTTCACTTGAGTCCGTAATCACTCACGGGGAAACCACGATCTCGCGCGCGTCGGGAGAGGTCGGCGAACAAGACATCTTAAAAGCAGCGGAAGGGGCGGAAACACATCTTACTCATCTTGTAAATAAAAGAATAGTTTACCGCACGGCAATCCGTTACAACCTCGACGGAAAAGAAGTCCTCGGTAGTCCGCAAGGCATGATTGGTTCGAAGCTTGAAGTCCGCATGCTCTATGCGACATGTCTCAACCAGCACTTGGACGATATCATTAAAGCTGTCGAAGACCTGGGAATTGAAGTTGATGAAGTTGTTCCCTCTCCTATCGCCGCGGGGAACGTTGCGCTCAATAAGAAACAACGAAGTGTCGGCTGTGCGCTCGTAAACATCGGTGCCGAGACCGTTTCTATCGCCGTATTCGAAAATGACTTGCCTATCTCACTTCAAATTTTCCCTATTGGCTCGACCGATATTACCAATGATATCGCCCTTGGACTTAAGATTCCCCTCGAAGAAGCCGAGAAGGTAAAAGTAAACGGCCCCCTTGGTGTCTATCCAAAAAAGAAGCTTGAGGAAATCATAGAAGCACGCCTTTATGATATCTTTGAACTCCTTGAATCGCATTTAAAAAAGATAAAGCGAAACGGCCTCCTTCCCGCGGGAATCGTACTCACAGGAGGTGGTGCCGGTATTGCAACGATTAACGACCTTGCAAAAGCGGTTCTCAAGCTACCCTCATCAATTGCAAACCCTGTTCATTCAGGAGGAGGCAAACACCCCGTCAAGGATGCCTCGTGGCTCGTTGCGTACGGACTCTGTGTCTATGGACTCAGTAAACCCGAAGACAAATCTCCCAGCGTGATGGAGGAAATTTTCACTTCAACAAAAAACTGGTTCAAACAGTTTTTGCCATAATTCACCCTCTTCGGAAGGATTTTATATCGTTTGTATTCCCAGCAAAATTCTGGTATTCTGTACATATTATTATAAAAATAGCCAGTTTAATAAATACTATCATCCATGCCAAAAGTAGAACCGGAAGTAGCAGCGTTCGCGCGCATTAAAGTCATCGGCGTTGGAGGATCTGGGAAAAATGCCGTTAACCACATGGTGAGTTCCAAGATTAAAGGAGTTGAGTTTATTGTCATGAACACCGATGCTCAAGACCTTCATCACTCGCTCGCGCAGAAAAAAATCCATATTGGAAAGAATCTTACGCGGGGACTTGGGACAGGCATGAATCCGGAGATTGGTCGCAAGGCAGCAGAGGAAACCAAGGAGGAAATCCAAAGCGTTCTCAAAGGAGCAGACATGGTATTCATCGCCTGTGGCATGGGCGGTGGTACCGGTACGGGCGCGGCGCCAGTCATTGCAGGTATCGCAAAAGAGCAGGGCTCGCTCACGATTGGTGTTGTCACGAAGCCTTTTACTTTTGAAGGCTCAAATCGCGGAAGACTTGCAGAGCAAGGACTCGAGGAGCTCAGGAAACAGGTTGATGCCCTCATTGTCGTTCCCAACGATCGCATCATGAGCGTTGCTGACAAAGATATGACATTTAAAGCAGCCTTCAATATGTGCGATGAGGTTCTTCGTCAAGCAGTTGAGGGTATCTCCGACCTTATCACTACGCCTGGTATTATCAATGTAGACTTTGCAGATATCCGTTCTATTCTTACTAATTCAGGATCAGCGCTCCTTGGTATCGGCTCAGCAAGCGGTGAGAATCGCGCCGAAGATGCCGCTCTCATGGCTATCAATTCTCCCCTTCTCGACCTCTCTATGTCGGGAGCAAAGGGCGTTCTCTTTGCAATAGCGGGCGGTGAGGATCTGCGCATGTTTGAGATCAACCAGGTGGCAAAAATCATTACGGACTCTATTGACCCCGATGCACGAGTTATTTTTGGAGCAATTCATGACGAAAAGCTCAAGAAAAATGAGGTGAAGATTACCGTTATTGCTTCAGGTTTCCCTGAGGGTATCGAAAAAAAGAATCTCTTTTCTGTAACACCAAAAATACAAACAGAGAAGTCTTCCCCCACTCGAGAAGAAAAACGAGAAATCCACAACGGGTATGCGGAACGTGAACCAAAAAAAATAGAAGTGACTCAAGAGTCAACTGAAAAACAAATTGCGCCTAAAAAACCAGTAGCTGAAAAAGAGCCGGTGGCTATTATAGATCTCGAAAATGAAATCGATGAAGATTGGAGCGCGGTGCCTGCATTCCTCCGTCGAAAGAAATAATTTCTTTAATTAACTTTTTTAATCTTTTAATCTATGTACGACCTCATTATTGTCGGTGGCGGCCCAGCTGGTGTTGCGGCGGCAGTATACGCGGCGCGCAAGCGCTTGAAAACTCTCCTCGTCACCACCGAATTTGGAGGGCAGTCCACCGTATCATCTGAAATTCAAAATTGGATAGGTACCACTGCTATTTCTGGTGAGCAACTCGCAAAAGACCTCCATAATCATGCAAAGGCTTACGCAGATGACATTCTAGAGATTAAAGAAGGAGAATATGCAAAAAGTGTGACAAAAGAAGCTGATAAGATTACCCTCACGACCGACGAAGGTACTTACTCTGCAAAAACGCTTCTCATTGCCACAGGAAGTCATCGACGAAAACTCGAAGTTCCCGGCGCTGACAAATTTGAACACAAGGGAGTCACCTATTGTGCATCCTGCGACGGACCGCTTTTTTCGGATATGGATGTAGCGGTTCTTGGTGGAGGCAATGCGGGGTTTGAAACAGTGGCGCAACTCGTTGCATACTGCAAGAGCGTCACCCTCATCAACCGAAGCAATCATTACCGAGCCGATCCTATCACTGTCGAAAAAATCCTAGCCAACCCAAAAGTAACCGCGATTAATAATTCAGATATCATTGAGGTAAAGGGCGACGCCATGGTTTCTTCGGTCATTTACAAAAACAAAACAACAGGGGAAACGAAGGAACTCCCTGTGCAAGGCGTGTTCATTGAGATTGGACAAATTCCCAACACAGAGTATGCAAAAGGTGTCGTTGAAATGACAGACTATGGTCAGGTAAAAATTGACCCACGCACCCAAAAAACAAGTACACCTGGAATTTGGGCTGCGGGTGATTGCACCGATGTTCTATATCATCAAAACAACATAGCTGCGGGCGATGCTGTCCGAGCTCTTGAAGATATATATCAGTCTATCCACTCTAGGTAAACTATTTATTTTTTATAATGCCGTTCAAGATGTAAGTCTTGAGCGGAGGAAACCCATTGAATGCGACTGAGCTATAACTCGTCGTGTATGCACCTGTTGAACATATGTACACGCGCTCCCCTTCTTTGAGGTCATCAGGAAGCTTGTATTTGAAATTTTCATACAAAATATCACATGAGTCACATGTGGGGCCAGCGAGAATTACTTCACTACATACGGCTTCACTATCAGGTGAGCGACCGAGAAAGATTGGATACTTAATTGACTCGTCGAGTGTCTCGATTAAACCATTAAACTTTCCGACATCGAAGTAGACCCACCGTGTGTCATGCGTGTCGGACTTTTTCGAGATGAGCACAATCTCAGAAACAATGACACCCGCGTCTCCCGCAATCGATCTCCCGGGCTCGAGGATGATATCCATGTTCTCTTTCGGAAAATCTTCTTCAAGGTAACGCTTGATGGACTTCATGTACTCTGCAGTCTCAGGAGTTGGACGTAGATAATGTGCTGGAAGTCCTCCACCCAGATTCAGTGCGCCGAGAGTAACGCCTTCTTTCTTGAGTGCGTCAAAGAGGTAACGACAGAGCGCAATAGCGTTATCCCATTGCCCAACGTCCCGCTGTTGGCTTCCTACGTGGAATGAAAGGCCATATGGAATGAGTCCTAGCTCACGCGCTTTGAGGATGAGGTTAAAAATCTTGTCTGGATGAGCGCCAAACTTCCTTGAAAGTGGCCAATCGGCACCCTCACCATCAAGGAGGAGTCGAAACATCACACGCGAACCAGGAGCATTCTTTGCCAATTTTTCTATATCAGAGTCTGAGTCGGATGTATAGAGACGAATGCCCTTCCCGTACGCATATGCAATATCGCGCTCTTTCTTTATGGTGTTCCCATAACTCAGCTTCTCTGGTCCAACACCGAGCCCAAGCATCTGGTTAATCTCGTAGATAGATGCTACGTCAAAATGAGAACCTTTTTTATGAAGCGTGCCGAGAACCTCGTCGTTCGGATTTGCCTTTACCGCGTAATATATCTTTGCGTTTGGTAGAACCCGCACGAGTTCATCGTAGCGCTCTGAGATCTTTTCTAGATCAATTACCACGAACGGTGTTTCTTTAGTATCAGCGAAATCTCGCAATTTCTCAAAGCCTTCTTTCGTTAAAAACTTGCCACGCTGGTCAGGCTCGTCGTGTTTCATTTTGGTATATTATCGATGGTTAAAAACTTATAGAAATTGATTGTATACTCTGTGCGCGAGGTGTCAAGGTATTGTGAATTTGGAAACACCACTGAGCGTACTTGCTCGAGCAAGTACGCTCAGTGTACGTCAAAATCAAGACCTGCCTATTTCCACCCCGCTTTCTGGGCTTGAAGCAAGTTTACCTTCTTGAGTATTTCTTTTCTTTTTTCAGCGATGTCTGTTAAATTAACAAAATTTGTTTTACGATCATCGTAGCTTAAATCAGACATTTCCTCACCATTCTTTGTAACCTTGTAGGTGATGCCTTTGCCACTTATCTTGATGTCTATATTATCACCTACAACAAATTCGTTGGGGCTAATGATTTGCCTACGAGAAACTTTTGCTTGGTTACCCTTCACCATACCTTCTACAATATCCTCTACAAAACCTGCCTGGACACCTCCTGAACGAGTCCTTTTTATATCAAAATCGACAAGAATCCGATATTCGCTTTCATTTTTTTTCCCCTCCTTCAAAAATTCGCGGTATTCATCTTCGGCTTCCGCATCATTAATCATCGCCTCTTTCTGAGTTGTTCCCTCTCCCAAAAAATTTACATTGGACGCCTTTTCCGCATGCTTCCCGTAATTATCCCTTTCTTCTTCAAGTATCACTTCCTCAGGGTTTCTAGGCTTTTGTGGTTGTTCAAAATTCATAGAGTTAGTCGTTTATAGTATATCTGAATCAGGAGTAAAGAGCGAGGACGTGCGTGAAATGGCTCCTGTCCTTTTGGACAGGATTGCCTCCCTTCTATTGATAACCGAGAGCAGATTATTAAAAAAATGTTTGCGGTCAGTATAGTTCAGAATGGTTTCCTTCCCATCGATCTTGACCTCGTACTCCATACTCTTGTCGCCGGACTCACCTCCCACTTCTTTGCTCATAATTTGCTTGTTGCCGTCGAGAATTTTTTTCTGGGAAACCTCAACGTGCTTACCGCCCACCACACCTTTGATAGTGTCCTTAATATACCCCGCATCAAGGTTCCCTGTCCTTTCAGACGTGATGTCATTTTCAGCAAGAAAGTTTCGTTCTTCTTCTGTTATTTTATCCTCTGTACTCTCAATGCCCGATCTTTGTATGATGAGCTCTTCTCCTGGAATCTTTTTTTGTGCAGGCCCTTCTGAATTTTCCTCATACCGCTTCTTTTTCTGTTCCAAAATAGCTTCAAAAGGTGATTGTTTGAAATTCATAGGTTTGGTGGTTAATTACTCGCATTATACAGGAAGTAGGGGTAGGTGGCGAGCGGGTGTAGAACGCCATAAAAAGCGGGGATTGCTATGGATATTAGCAAAAAACGCCGAGGGCTTTCGGCGTTTTTTAAACCAAGCACATTTTTCTTCTTTGGTTCTCTCTAAAGTGCCTCGACTGCGCGGATGAGCTGTTCGAGCTTTGTGTTGATAGTTTCCAACTGCTTCATGACAGCGTCATTGTTTGGAGTACTCTCTGCTCTAGGAGCGTATGAATTGCGTTCGCCAAAATCTTTCTTTGGGAATCTGTCTCCTCTGGTATCGCCCTTGAATGTTCCTCCTTCGGTGCCGAAACATTCTTTGCAATACACAGGCTTTCCGCCCGTAGGACGAAATGGCACTTCGCAAGGCTTGTTGCACTTTGCGCAGATTGCCTTGAAGAGTGTGAATGGCGCGCTACTCCCACCCTTATCTCCCCAGTTCTTCTTGCTAAAGCTTGATCCTCCTCCACGATGGCTTCCAAATGAAGGCTTCCCGCCTCTTCCTCCAAAACCGCTGCTTCCCCCTCTTTTGTTGTATTCGGTCATATGGTATGGAGTCTGCACTGTTATGGGGGAAATAGCAAGGGGGGCTGATTTTTTGAAGCTAAAAACATGCAGTAGGGCAGGTTTCCTTAACGCTTTGTGAGCGTTCAGCAGATAGAACCTAGGAGGTTCGTTACCCTGCAAAGCTTATTTGTTAGTTTTTAGTATATCATTTTGACCCTTCTCGTGAGTCTAAAATAAACTATCTAACTCTCTCATGTAAAATTCCCATAGTTTGGCAAACTTTCTTAAGAAAAATTTCATCAAATCTTTTGATTAGACTACTATTATTAATATAATTGGAATCTTTTGAATAATCTATTTTAATTAGATCTGGATTAGCCCCAACTTCGTCTTTATTTGAAATATGCATTATTTCTTTTATTGATGTCATAATCTTCTCATTATTAGGCTTGTAAAGTAAATATTTACGCCCAACAGAAACATTTGAATGAGATATGGCATTTCTTAAATAATATATAGTATTTAAATCTACTTTTGCTTGTTCAGTCAATAAGTCTGCTAACTCTTCTTCAAAAATTTCTTTTACTTCTTTAAAATTCTTTTCCCAAAATATAAATCTCTCTTTTTGAAGAATTTCAGGGATGATTGGGTTGTTGTTAAAATCATTAATAATTTCCTTATTTCTATTTAAAATTATTAAATCTGATAACTGGCTTTGAATCCATAAACTATACACCAATAATCTCCCAGCCCTTGTTAGACTTCTATCAATATCTTCAGGTATTAATTCGGTTTCTGAGTTTCTGTCCATTCTTAAATTATATCACTTATATAATTTATATACTTCTCGTGCTAGCACTAAATGGTGACCCTACGGCTCTCGGTCACGAGTTACTAAGGGAACGCAGATATTGGTGAGCAAGCTCAACTAAGTCTGTGTGGTCACAAGTCACTAAGTATATTGCTTCGCTACGCTCGCAATCTACGTAAGTGCTCGCGACCCCGGCTCGGCAATTTTTCTGTTGAAAAATTATGCCTGCGCCTTCACACTCGCCCGCACGCAAAGCAGTTTGCGTGCTTTACGCTCGTGTGACCCTACGGAGAGTCGAACTCCGCTTCTATCCTTGAGAAGGATATGTCCTAACCGATAGACGATAGGGCCGAAAAATACCTTGCTATTCTACCTTATTTTCGAGAAATATCAAGGCTTCTAAGCCTTTGCCTTCCATTCTTCATCCTGACGAACGAGGAGGTTGCCCGCATGCTCTGGGTGCGCCATAATCTCTATCACAGCACGTTCCATACGCATCGACTGAGACCCTTTGATGAGCACAATGTCCCCTTCTCCAATCACACCCTCGAGGTATTTCCCCGCCAAGCGTGCGTCATCAAATTCAACAATATTTTTTTCACTCATACCGCTATTCTGCGCTCCTTCTACAATATACTTTGCACGAGGTCCGACGACGAGAAGAAGTGATGTTTTTTTATCAAGAAGCATACCAAGTTTTTTATGTTCTTCTGTCGAGAACTTTCCAAGCTCGAGCATATCGCCAAGAACAGCAATTTTCTTCCCTTTTGTTTTGATGTTATGGAGTGCTTCAACTGCAGCATGAGCCGCAATCGGAGATGAATTATAAGTATCATCAATAATCGTTGAACCTTTGATTCCCGGAATGATCCTCATACGTCCCGGTGGCGTGTCGTTCTTTGCGAGGTCTGCAATCATATCAACGATGTTAATTTTAAGATACACGCCGAGCGCAAGCGCCGCGAGCGCACTGTAAATCGGCTGAACGCCAAGTACATCGTGCATGAGGACCGGGAACACATTCCCATCATATTCAAATTTAAATGTCGTGCCTATTGGGCGGCCATTTTCATACGCAATCTGAACATTTGAAGCGCGAAACATGGCATTTTCTGTAAATCCGTATGTGATAAACTTTGCTTTTGTTTTTGTTTGTAAAGAAAGCACACGCTCGTCGTCAGCGTTCAAAATAAGCATTCCTGAAGGCTTGAGCGCCTTCACAAGATTTGCTTTTTCCTCAAAGAGAGCTTCTGCTGATTTGAAAAATTCAACGTGTGCGGGTACCGATGAAAATGCGGTAAAGACGACAATGTTTGGACGAAGCCACGCCGACGCGCGCGCGATGTCTCCTGGCTTAT
This sequence comes from Patescibacteria group bacterium, assembly GCA_038061275.1. Lineage (GTDB taxonomy): Bacteria > Patescibacteriota > Minisyncoccia > Phycocordibacterales > UBA1550 > UBA1550. Next base: position 24,614 of record JBBTZQ010000025.1, on the reverse strand, counting down.
CTGCTCCCACTTCAAGAATAAGCCACTTCGGATAATGTTCGGGGAAAACAATGATAAAAAGACCTCGAATTATATTTCGTATCCAACCAAAAATATTTGACCACGCATTATCAAGCCCAAGCACTGTAAGCGGGAGCCCGATCTCGCTGTTGAAGCTTTTCTCACTTTTCCGCGCAACGAGACGATGTTCAACGACTGAGAAAATAGCATCCTTTGTAGATGTCTTGCCTACGCTTCCTGTGATAGCGATAATCCTTGGCTTATATTTTTTAATAACAAGCTTCGCCTCGTATTCAAGAATCTTTGCAACAGTATTTTTCAATATTGATTTCATAATATATTTATATAAATTATCGGTCAGGCGGTACTTCGTAATAGTTTAGCAAAAATTTCGTAATCTGTATAAATGGTGCGGTCAATGTATGCGACCCATATTCTTCCCCACGAGGATTTTTTACTAAAAGAAGCACAATGAACTTCGGGTCCTGTGCGGGGAAATACCCGAAAAACGTATGCAGGTAATTTGAATCGGAATATACTCCCTTCTCAACCTGTTGAGCGGTACCTGTTTTTGCGGCAATGCGGTAATGTTCTTGTTTGACTGTTCCGCCCAAGAGCGCTTTGTCGACTACAACCGTAAGCATGCGAGAGATTTCGACCGATGTTTCTTTTTTCAATACACGTCGATCCCCACCAGGGACGTATTCGTTAGTGATGCCAAATCCGTATTCAGTGCGTTTGACAATGTGCGGAGTAACAAGCACCCCACCGTTCCCTAAAGCAGACAATGCGCGGATAGCTTCAATTGGCGTCATTGAAATACCTTGTCCAAACGATGCTGTTGCATACTCGAGATCAGTCATACGATCAAGGTTATCGAGTCTTCCCACCCCTTCATTCGGAAGATCTATCCCCGTTTCTTCATCGAGCCCATACGCCTTGAAGTAGCTACGAAACTTTTCTTTACCTAGGCGCTCCATGGCAAATGTTGTTCCTGTGTTTAGGGATTGATTGAGGACCTCCTGCATCGGCACTACACCGCGCGCCTTGCCGTCATAATTTGAGATTCGTTTAGTATTGAGGATGCGAAAACCTTTGTCGTCATATGTTGTTTGCGCAGTAATCACACCCGCATCAATGGCCGCCGCAATAGTAAGAGGTTTAATAATTGATCCCATTTCATAGACTCCTTCAACGAGCGGGTTTACGAATACCGCCGGACTCTTTTCTTTTGAAAAATTATTTGGATCAAATGTCGGAGTGGTCGCCATAGCATATATCTCACCAGTTTTGGGATTCATAATGATACCCATCGCCATGGAAGCAGTATATTTTTCTTGAACATCCTCCTCCAAAACACGCTCAAGCATTCCTTGTACGGTTGGTTCTATTGTCGTAACAATATCTCCTTCGCGTTCGCGGTTAGAGAGAATGGTCTTGCCTGTTTCAAGAAACAGATCAGCGAAAAAGCTGGTGGATTCACTGTCTCCACGACGCGTGAGTGTCTCGTTGTAATATCTCTCGAGTCCATACCTTCCAGAAATAGTTTCTCCATTTGAGCCTACGAATCCCACAACCTGAGCTGATGTTTTGCCCAATGGGTAGTACCTCCGTTTATCTTTTCTCAAGAAAATTCCTGCTTCCCCATATTGTATAATCTTTTTTATTCCCTCGACCTCTTTCGGAGAAAGGTGTTTAGATATCTCTTCATCGCGGTCATTTTTCTTTGATGCGCGAGCTATGAAATCATCCGTGTCAAAGGACACAATCGTGGCGAGCTTCGAAGCGAGCGCTTTTGAATCGGTTATCTTTGAGGGGTCGATGGAGAGCGCATAGTCGGGCACCACAACCGCAGCGGATATTTTACGACCTGTCTTTTCTTCGAAAAATATGGTTCCACGGTCAAACGAACCATTCGGCGAGAGTGTATATTGACGCTCAGCTTTGTCGCGATACATTTCGCCTTGAACGATTTGAATATATCCTAATCTCCCAATCAATATCACAGAAATAAGAAGTATTCCTATGTTTAAAAACCAGATATTACTGAGCGACTCCTTCTTTTTCATTAGCGTGATAGAGCAAGGGTATCAGGTTTTGAAGAACCTCCAGTGAATTTTGGAGCAACTTCCATGAAGCCACGCTTCTCCGCAAAAGAAAGCGTTACTGTATTCTGAAGCGCCATATACTCCTGCTCAAGTCCTGCCGCACCAAGCGCAATTGTGCGAGCCGAAGAAAGCGCTCTGTCGCGCTCCACCACAGCAAACGTGAGCGTAAACGCTGAATACAAATAGAATCCAACCGCAAAAACTATCGAGCCTGAAAGTATCCAAAATAATTTTCGGTCTATGTTGCTGAAGTCGAGTATTTTTGTGGTCATGGTGTTGATATTTTAATAATTAATTTTTAATAATAATTCGCAATTTCGAGCTTCTTGATTTGGGATTTGCGGTTAGTTCTTCGTCACTCGGCGTGACTGGTTTTTTTGTTAAAATAGTTCCCAAACCTTCTTCTTTTTTTGTTTTAAAATAATCTTTAACGATGCGGTCTTCGAGGCTGTGGAATGAGATGACCGCCATGCGTCCTTTTGGCGCAAGCCGAGTAAATCCTTTCTCGATTCCCTCGCGAAGTGCCCCAAGCTCATCGTTTACCGTGATTCTGATTGCCTGAAATGTCTTTGTTGCGGGATGAATCCTCCCGAGGCGAGCAAATGGTGGTACCACAGCTTTGATGATGCTTGCAAGCTCGTGCGTGGTTTTGATTGGCTTCTTTTCACGGGCAGAGACAATGGCATTTGCAATCCTCCATGCGAATTTTTCTTCGCCGTACCCTGTGATGATGTCTATCAAACTCTGCGCGCTCCATTCATTTACGATTTCTTCCGCAGTAAGCTTTTCCGCGCTAGGTGTCGTTGCAAAGGACATGATGAGCGGTTCGTCCTTGGTGAAGGAGAACCCTCGTCCGCTTTCTTCAAGCTGAAGATTTGAAAGTCCAATATCGAGAAGAATCTTGTCGATTGTCGGTAATCCCGCATCGCTTAGCACACTGTCGATGTTTCTGAAATTTTCTTTTACGAAAACTTTTTTACATGGAAATGATGCGAGCTTTTCTTTTGCGATCGTGAGCGCTTGCGAATCCTCATCCACTCCGATGTAGACTCCCGTCGCTCCTATTCGCTTCATGATTTCCGCACTGTGCCCCCCGAGCCCGACAGTTCCTTCAAAGACATGATCGCCTTCATGAATGTCCAGTCCTTCTATCGTCTCCTTCATCAAAACGGAAATATGCTCTGGCATATGCTAAAGAACTCCAATCTCTCCCAATTTCTCTGCGAGCGCATCTGCTTGTTTTTCAATACGACCCTTGTATTCACCCCATGCTTTTTCATCCCAAAGTTCTACGCGATCATGCACACCGATAACAGAAACGCGAGTACTGAGTCCCGCGAAATCTTTTAGGTAATCGGGAACCAAGATACGTCCAATCGAATCAACTTCGCTTTCGACAGCGCCTGAAAGCATGAAGCGTCCGAATCCTCGGGTGTCTGCCTGTCCCATGGGAAGCTCTGCGACTTTACTGCTCACCTTTTGCCATGTCTTCATCGGGTACAAGAACAAACAGTTGTCCAAGCCACGCGTAAGCACGACTTTTTTGCCCAATTCCTTTCGAAATTTAGCGGGAAGCGCGATTCGCTTTTTTGGATCAAGCGTGTGTATGTATTCTCCGATTAGCATGCTGTTTTGTGGTAGAAATGATTTATCCCACTTCATCCCACTCAATATACATTATATAGCACTTCGCCCCACTCTACAACAATAGTTATCCACAGTACGCCACTGAGTAGCAACAGAAAAAGCCTTGTGAATCAAGGCTTTTTCGCTATTATAAAAAACAAATTTTGAATGCCTAATCCTTGGGTCTCATTGTAGGGAAAAGCACCACCTCGCGAATATTGCGTGTATTCGTGAGAAGCATGACGACACGATCAATACCAATACCTACGCCACTAGACGGAGGAATGCCGTGTTCCATCGCTTCCAAAAAGTCTTCATCCGACGGAGACACATCACCTTCCCCTCCTTTCTTCTTTTTGTCCTGTTCCTCGTATCGCAAACGTTGTTCTCCTGCGTCGTTCAATTCTGAAAATGCATTAACGAATTCAATACCGCCGACCACGAGCTGGAACCTGTCAATGAGTGCGGGGTCTTTCTCTTGTCGTTTTGCAAACGGGGAAAATCCTGCGGGATAATCGATGATGAATGTTGGCTGGATAATCTTTGGACGGCATGTTTTCTTATAAATATTGTCCATAATCTTTTCGCGTGAATCAAAAGATTCAACACGAACGCCGAGCTGTTCCGCACTGATGCGAAGTTCTTCGAGCGACGCGTGTTCTGGGTCGAGAATAAGCGCGTAACGCTTGAGAAGGTCGATGAATGAAACTACGGTAAATTTCTTTACAAAATTTATTTTTTCCTCGCCAACTTTGATATCGACACCCTTCGCGACACGCTTTACTAAAACCTTCAACATTTTTTCAGTAAAAACCATCTGCGTCGTAGCAGTTTCGTACGCAGCGTAAAACTCGAGCATGGTGAACTCCGGATTGTGAGTCGTATCAATGCCTTCATTGCGGAAATTTCTCCCAATCTCATACACGCGGGGATATCCTCCCACGAGAAGTTTCTTCAAGTAAAGCTCTGGTGCAATACGAAGACAAAGGTCAATATCAAGTGCATTGTGATGCGTCTTGAATGGTTCCGCAAGCGCTCCCCCCGCGAGAGACTGCAGGATTGGAGTCTCTACTTCCATATATCCCGCTTCGTCTAAAAACTTGCGAATCTCGGAAACAATCTTTGAGCGCATCTCAAACCGAGCGCGCACTTCAGGAGACATCAAGAGGTCAAGATAGCGACGACGAAAACGTTCTTCAGTATCCTGAAGTCCGTGCCATTTGTCCGGAAGCGGGCGAAGGCTCTTTGCAAGCATCTTCCACTCTTTTACCTGAAGTGTCTTTTCTTTTCGTTTGGTAACAAAGAAAGTGCCCGTGCATTCAATAAAGTCGCCAATATCAACAGCGTCTTGAAACAATTCTTGGAGTCCATCTTTCACGAGATCTTTCTTGAGCAGTCCTTGAATAGACACTCCTTCATCTTGGATATTAAAGAATATAAGCGCTCCTTGTCCTCGGACAGCCGTAACACGCCCCGCGAGAGTAAGCTTCTTCTTCGCGCGCAAAAACTTCGTAAATGAACCAAGTGCGTCTCCAACCGACATTCCACGCTTGCTTTCAATTGGGTATGGATTCATTCCCTTCTCTTTGAGAAGATTTAGTTTCTTAATGCGCTCTGCACGAATTTCTTCAATGGATGCCATAGAATGAGGATCCTTAATTGTTGTTTATTCAACGTTAATTATCGAACAAGTGAATGTGCCTGATGGAGTTTCGTAAGTCACTTTGTCGCCCTTACACCTGCTCATGAGCGCCTCACCAAGAGGAGACTTATTAGAAATCTTGCCTTCTCGCGTATTCGCTTCCTCCGAGCCGACAATCTGGTAACGACGCTCCTCGCTGTCGCCGACTTTTTTAATAACAACGGTTGAGCCAATACCTACGGTACTTCCTTTGTGCTTCTCTGTTATCACCGCTTGGTTGATCATCTGCTCAAGTTTTGCGATACGGTCTTCCGTTTCTGCTTGGTTCTGGCGCGCCTCATGATACTCTGCATTTTCTGAGAGGTCTCCTAATCCCTTTGCGAACTCGAGCTGTTCCGCAATTTCCTTACGACGCACGCTTTTTAAATGGTCGAGCTCCTTCTTAAGCTCATCAAACTTCTGTTGGCTCAAATATTCTTTTTCTTCTGACATAATCCACTCATTCTATTGGTTTTATGGCAAAAAGTCAACGCGTATCCAAAATGCCATACAGCAGTATGGTTTAAATTAGGAATTCTTCTTGTTTAAAATAGTAAGATTCTTAAAAATCATCGCAACCGTGATTGGTCCTATTCCACCGGGGACGGGAGTGAATATTTCCGAAACTTCCTCGCACGAAGGATCAGCATCCCCCAAAACAACGCCTTCCGACTCGCTTGTTCCCGCGTCAAAAAGAACGACTCCCTGTTTCAGCATTTCTTTCTTGAGAAGTCCCGCAGAGCCCGCGCCCGAAAGAATAATATCTGCTTGTGAAGCGCAGGTCAAAATGTCCTCGGAGGGATTATCCACCACGGTTACGTTGCCACCTTGTTGTCGAAACCATGTTGCTCCCGGAGCACCTACCAGCCTGCCACTGCCGACAACGAGAATATTTTTATTTATTATCTGTATATTAAATCGTTCACACAATTCACTCACCGCTCCAATGACGGGAGGAAGGATTGGTAGGTCATTATTCTTAAAACGCGCGAGCGAAGATTCCACGAGCACATCAACATCTTTTGACTGCGCAATACAATTAAGCACGCTTGATGTGTCAATGTGTCGAGGAAGCGGAAGTTGCACAATAATACCCTTAACGGCGGGGTCAGCATTATATTTTTCAACAATATTATTTACCATATCAATGGTGCTCTCATGAGGAAGTTCCGAAACGATAACTTCGACACCGATTTCGTGGGCAAATCTTTTCTTTATATTGACGAACTGCTGAATAACAGGGTTGTTCCCTACTGATATTATCGCAATTGTGGGCGAATTAAGAGAACTCAAAAGCTCTTTTCGAAGTTCTTCTTTTATTTCGTCTCTGATTTTTTTTCCATCTATGCGCATATTATTTGTTCTCCAAATATTCGGGAGTATTTGCATGCATCCAGTCAAACATCTGACGCATAACGAACACGCCTCCGATGGTGTTGTCGTGCGGTCCACGCTCCATGACGACCGCGAAGACATAACGAGGCTTGTCATACGGGAAAAAACCCACGACCCACGAATTGACATATTTTTTGCCCGCGTCTATCTCCGCCGTACCCGTTTTCCCCGCAATATCAACATATCCCACATTGAGCCCACTCACCGTACCTTCATTCACCGCATTATGCATCCCCTCTCGCGCTACTTGGAAATATTCTTCTGGGATTGGGATTTGAGATGTTGGGAATTCTTGATACGGTTCTCTGAGCAAATGCGGAGTGACGAGGGTGCCGCCGTTTGCTATTGCCGCAATCGAACGCACCGCCTGCACAAGCGTCACCTGAAAACCGTACTGTCCGATGACCGTATGGTATGTATTACCAATGCGCCAGTCCTCGCCTTTGAAAACCTTTGCTTTCCATTCAGGGCTTGGAATAGTTCCTATTTTCTCATCTTCAAGATCAACTCCTGTTTTCGCGCCGAGGCCGAACATGCGAGAATATTTTTCGATATTTGCGATACCAAGACCACGCTGATCTTCGTATCCGCCACCGATAACATAAAAATAAACGTCGGACGAAACTGCGATAGCGCGTCGCATATCCACCCATCCGTGCGCCTTCCAGTCGTTGAATACTGATTTTAATTTGGGATTATAAGGATTCTGAATTGAAATCGATCCTGTACTCAATATTTGCTTTTCGGGGCTTATAATCCCCTCGTTCAAAGCCGCCACCGACATCATCGGTTTGACAATGGAGCCTGGTGTGTAAAGACCTGAAACCGCGCGGTCAAGGTACACGGCGCGTTTGTCCAAAAGATATCCTTGAATAATCTTTTTCTCTGCACCATCCGAAAGCACCGCACTCCGGTATTCCGGATAGCTCGTAAGCGCGAGAATCTCTCCGGTGTTCACGTCCATAATCACCCCCGCTCCTGCCATGAATCCGCGATCTTCTGCGACAGCGCGAATCGTCGCATGAAGTTTTTCTTGAACGCCAGCGTCTATCCCGAGTGTTAGCGATGCGCCATTTTCCGGTTTCTCTACAATGCTTCCAGTCTGCACATTTCCAAGCGCATCCGTTTCAACAATCTGGAGTCCATTCTTGCCTGAGAGCATATCGTTATACCGCTTTTCGACACCGCTTTTTCCAACGAACGCTTCTTGATAATAAAAACCTTTTTTATCTTGTTTGGGAGAACTCACGTATCCGATGGTGTGACCAAATCCCGATGCGTCTATGTATGAACGTTTGGGAATCGCGGTGTTCAAAGAAGATGTTGCTTCGAGCATTCCGTTTAAGGGTGCGACCTTTGGTAGTTGTTCACTAAAAGAATTCCATGCAAGTTTTTCACCCTTGCGATCATAAACAACTCCGCGCATAGCAAAAATAGGAGTATGGTCAAGACGATTATTCTCACTTTTTTTCAAGAGTTCTTCACCTTGAATAACCTGAAGATCTATTACTTTAGCAAAAAAAACAAGTTCGATTATAATAAATGCAATTGCAACACCGAAGATTGAGCCTTTCCCGATTGGCGTCTCTATGCGGCCCTCAAATTGAGTTTTGTCGAGACCAGGCAGGTTCTCATGGTCAAGAAAAATCTCCTCGGGATCAATTTCTCTCGAGAGTTGTTTCAGATGCCGTTTTGAGAATTTTCGTTTATTAAATGGAAACATAAAAAATATGGCTTTCCTTGATTGTGGCTGAACGTAGTATCGAGAAACAAATCTATCTCAATTCCCGCTTCAAACGGTCTATTGATAAAAACAAAATAAACGACGTTACAAATCCTGTTATGCCGTAGCCGAATACACCGCTACCTATCGTACCATAAAGAATATCGTAAAGAATACCAAATCCGATTACTTCGTAGTAGGATGTAAAATAATAAATCCCGAACATCGCGACAAAGAGAACGAGCCACCACGGTGCATATAGTACAAGGAGCAAAAATACCACATTGAACAAGGCTCTCTGTATCATATTTTATTATCACCTATAATCACTTCGACAGTCGTTATGGAAGAAATGTTGAACGGGGAACGGAAAAGAATTTTAGAAAACGGCTGGTCTGGCTTCTCCAAGACCACTTCAATGACACCGACAAGAAGTCTTGTTCCTTGAAGCGAGACTAAATCTCCAGCCACAAGAGAACTCCCTTGTGGAACGAGCGCCTCAAAATTCCCCATGCCTTTCCCACGAGCGAGCGCAGGAAAAGAATCTCCTCCCATGGCAACAAAAAATTCTTCTCCTGGGGACGAGTAAAGCTTAATCTTTGAAGATGATTCATAAACCTCGACAACTTTGCCAATCACCCCCGCCCCCGCGTACGCTACGCTATCGCCAAGCACAATTCCCTGAGCACTTCCTGCATCAATGACGAGCGTATCATAGGAAATCCTGCCGGGCCCTGCGAGGACGTTCGCAGACACACGGTCGTCGCTCCCCACTCTTCCTAAGCGATCTTCAAGCTGTGCGACTCTCTCCGCAAGAAGATTTCTGTCCAACACTTGCGCCTGCATGCGCAATAGCTCCTCTTCCAGATTTTTATTTTTTTCTGCAAGGGTTTGATTGTTGCGAAATCCTTGCCAGAATCCTACGGTTGAATCTTCAGTTTTATTCCCGACATTCCAAGCTGTTCCAGTTTGTGTATAAAAAATACTCGTGACTACGCTTCGCAAAGGAGGGTACAAAAGAAAGAGAGCGCCGAGAAAGAGCGTCACCGCGAGGATAGCAATTCTTTTTCGAGTTTTTGTATTATCGTGGCGGTAGGTCGTTTTCATGTTCAATGAGTACTTCTTTAAATTCCTCCATATTCTCGAGGACGATTCCTGCACCACGCGCAACAGCAGTCAATGGATCGTTAGCGACATACACAGGTACCCCGATAGCATGAGATAAGAGTTCATCCAATCCGCGGAGAAGCGCTCCACCTCCTGTTAAAACAATTCCTCTACTCATCACATCTGAAAGAACCTCAGGGGGCGTCGTCTCAATAACCTCTTTCACGGATTCAACAAGCCCTGAAACAGAAGCAGAAATAGCTTCGCGGATGTCACTGTCGGTGACAATAACTTCACGAGGAAGGCCTGTTACCAAGTCACGCCCGCGAATAACAGCTTCCATGGATTCTTTTCCTTTTATTGCTGACCCTATTGCAATCTTCACATTCTCTGCAGTACGTTCGCCGATAAGCACGCGAAATTCATCACGGACATAATTAATGATGTCATTGTTCATGCGGTCTCCCGCGATATGTAAATTTTTTGAACGCACGATTCCCCCCAAAGAGATGACCGCGATATCAGTAGTACCTCCGCCGATATCGATAATCATGTTGCCAATTGGGTCTTTAATAGGGAGCTTGATGCCAATCGCTGCGGCCATGGGTTCCTCGATGATATGTACTTCACGCGCGCCAGCGTTTCGCGCCGCATCGTAAACTGCGCGAATCTCCACACTTGTTATGCCCGATGGTACGCCGACCACAACGCGGGGACGGACACTTTTTTTAGAAATTTTATTTGCTTTGTTGATGAGGTATGCAAGCATCTCTTCGGTCACTTCAAAATTTGAAATCACTCCATCAACAAGAGGGCGAATAGCGACCACGTGCCCCGGTGTGCGACCGAGCATTTGTTTTGCCTGCGTGCCGATGGCGACCACGGTGCCTGTCTTTTGGTTTACTGCAACAACAGATGGTTCATTAATGACGATGCCATGGTCGCGCAAGTAGACGAGCGTATTTGCCGTGCCGAGGTCGATACCGATGTCATTTGAAAATAATGTGTAAAATTTGTCGAACATATTGTTATTGTATTTTTAGCGAGTCAAAAAGTTCTTTGCGGTCGACCATGCGCACCTCTCCTCCCTTGCGGACTTTGACTTCGAGGGTCCCGCCCGTCAGTGTCTTTTCAGAAATGACGACACGAAGAGGAATCCCCAAAAGATCGCTTTCCGCAAATTTTTCTCCCGCACGAAGCTCCCGATCGTCCCACAAGACCTCGATTCCATGATTCGAAAGATCAGTGTAAAGATTTTCAGCAGTTTTGCGAACTTCAGGATTCGAAGAATGTATCTCAACCAAATGAACCGCAAACGGCGCAATGTCCGTAGGCCATACAAGCCCCTTGTCATCACCCAACACTTCAACGACCGTACCGAGAACTCTTCCGAGCCCAATACCATAGCACCCCATGAGCACGGGTTGTTCAACGCCGGCTTCATCTTTATACATAAGATTAAAGGGTGTCGTAAAGCGAGTTTTCAAGTCGAAAATGTTCCCTACTTCGATAGCCGTTTCAACGCGAAGATTTTTATCACCGCATGAAGGACAGGTGTTCTTTTGGTCTTCGATGATTTCCTTGTTCACGGCAATGTGACATTTGTCACAAATGTGGATTGTGTCCTCACCTGCTTCAGTCGTCACTTGAAATTCGTGGGAGTATTTTGAAAAACTTCCGCCTGAAGCGAAGGTAAGAAACGTCCGTTCCCCGATACCGAGACGCTCGAAGACGCGCGCGTACACACCCTTCATTTTTTCATACATGAGCGCGAGGTCTGCTTCATCTTTATGGAACGAATACATGTCTTTCATGAGAAATTCTCGTCCGCGAAGAATACCCGACTTTGCGCGAAGCTCCATGCGAAATTTGTTTTGAAATTGATACACAGAAAACGGAAGGTCGCGATACGATGATATGAATTGTTTGACGAGCGGAACAACGACCTCCTCGTGCGTAGGTCCGAGCGCATTTTCTCGTCCGGACGAATCGGTAACTTTGTAGAGATCGTCCATCGTGTCCCAACGTCCCGTCGTTTGCCAAAGCTCTTTTGGATGAAGCGCGGGCATGAGGAGCTCCTGTCCGCCGGCATTGTTCATTTCTTCGCGGATGATATTTTCAATCTTTTTTAACACACGAAGACCAAGTGGAAGATAGCTGTACGCGCCAGCTTGAAGCTTGTCAACGAAGCCTGCTCGAATGAGGAGTTTTGCATTCTTTGCAACCTCGTCTGCGGGGGCTTCTTTTCGTGCCTTCGTAAATAGTGTGCTCTGTCGCATAGGTTCCTGTATCTTACCTCAAAAGTCTCTACGTTCCAAATTGCTTGACAGATGTGATTTGCCGTGATATTAACTACCCATCTTTAATGAGAGCTACATCTCTTTCCTGAAGTGTTTTGTTATTGTCTACTCACTCTTACCCATTCAGTAGCTTTGCAATATCGTGGTACGTAACGACGACCATGAGGAGGATGAGGAGGATAAACCCAACGGCGTTTGCGGTGTTCGCGACCACGGGTTTGATTGGTGACCTTTTGATTGATTCTATTAAAATAAAGAGAAGTCTTCCTCCATCGAGTGCGGGAAATGGTAGCAAGTTGATAAGCGCGAGGTTGATTGAAATGAGCGCAGTCAAAAGAAGGAGGTATACAAAGCCTTGCTTGGATGCGTCAGATACGATGTTTACGATACCTACAGGACCTGAAATCTCCGCAAACGATGCCTGTCCAATGAAAATGCTTTTTAAAAAATGAGCGAGACCGGTTGCGGTTGCGGTCGTAAGTGTCGCCGTGCTCAAGGTCCCAGCGTAAAGCGCTTCAAGCGGAGGAAGTTTCAACATCCCAGAATCATCCATCGAAATTCCGATACCCTTTTTCCCCTCAATGATGCCTCCTTCAGGAACCATGGAAAGCGTGCGAATCTCCTTATCACGCAGGTATGCAAACCTGAGTTCGCTATGCGTTGAAATAAATTCTTTTGTCGACTGAGTGGTAGGATTCTCAAGCGATGCATTCCCCTCTCCATAGAGAGCGAGAATCTTATCACCTGTCTTCAACCCAGCAATATCTGCGGGCGCACCAGAGACCACACTAGTGATCACAAGCGCCGAACCTGTGACACGATCGCCATAACGAGGATCTGATGACGAATACGGTAGCCCCATCATGAATCCAGCAGAAATGAGAATCCACGCAAGAATGAGATTGAAGATAATACCAGCGCTGATGACCCATGTTTGAATGAGTTTGTGCTTGTGAACAAAGCTCCTTCCAGAATCTTTGCCATGAGTTGATTCTTCGTTTGGATCCTCGCCGAATATTTTCACGAATCCGCCGACCGGAAAAAGATTTATAGAGTAGGTAGTCTCGCCAAATTTCTTCTTCCAAAGACGTGGGGGAAAACCGATGCCAAATTCATCAACGCGAATACCCGCTCTCTTTGCAGCGATAAAATGGCCAAATTCATGGGCGATGATAAGCACCGCAAGAATGATGATAAACAATAAAATAGACATAGTGAAAAATTGCGCTCCAATACAAACCTAAAAACAACTACTCCCCGAGAATTTCTTTTTCCTTTTTATCGCCAAGTGCTTCGAATGCATTATTAGTCTCGAGAACAATCTTCTGTAAGTCTTCAAGAGCACGAGTCTTTTCGTCTTCGCTCATTTCTCCTTCGCGCTCGAGAGAGATGATCTCGTTCTTTACCTTTTCACGTTCGCTCTTCAAAGCGACGCGCGAGTCCTCGATCCTGTCGCGGACAATCTTCACAAACGCCACACGGCGATCGGTAGTGAGTGGTGCGAAGAATACGCGAAGCCCCGTATCATCGACGGAAACCGAAACACCAAGGTCTGCCGCATTGATCGCTTTTTCGATTTCCTTGCTGTTCGACTTGTCCCATGGGGAAACACGTAGCGTTCGCGCGTCTTCGGTCATAATCGTCGCCACGTGAGATATCGCAAGGCGTGAGCCGTATTGTTCGATCGATACCATGTCGAGCAGAGCCGCACTTGCGCGCCCCGTGTGGATGGCCGAAAGCTCTTTTCCCAAGTGCGCGGAAATGTCCGCTACTTTTTTCTTGAAACCTGAAAAATCATAAGTCATATAAGTACAATACTATCAAAATTAACCCCACATTTCAATCTTGGATCAAACAACTAAGGCAATGGCGATATTATCCAAAAGCATTTTGGGCGAAGACCCTCGGTCGGCGAGATACGTTTTAGTCTGGTAGATCTCGCGGAATATCTCGCCTGCACTCTTCCCTGCCGTACGCGTATAGAGGATCCGCTCAACATGATCGAGGATGCGGCGAATCTTTTCACGGTCGACGGTCTCACCTTTTTTAGTTTCGGTGAGTTTTTTTATCAATGTAAAACGTTCTTCAAGAGTGCTGTCGAGAAACTTTACCGCAATGTCTTTTGTTTCGTCATGAAATTGTGTCGCCTCGGGCTTTACCATCACCACGCGCGATCTCAAGGTTTTAAGGATTACATCATGATGAGGAACGATGATGAAAAAATGTGTCCCTTCGGTCGGTTCTTCGAATGTTTTTAAAAGTGCGTTTTGAGCTTCGCGCGTAAATGAATTTGTGCTTACAATAAAAATTTTTTTCGCCACACTGCCGTCTTTTGAAATTTCGCCAAACCCATGACGGGACTGACGGGCAGAAAGTTTTCGCGCTTCGTAGATACCAAACGACTCATAGTGCTCGACAGTGACATCTGGGTTACCTTTGGCAGTAATTCCCATGTGCTTGGCAAGAAGCCCCGAGAGAACCTTTATAAGCACTTCTCGCTCACCTTCGATTACGTGCGCGTGGTGAAGATATCCGGTTTTTCGATAGTGTTCAAATATATTATCCATGCAATAAAAATGCGGGAAATAAAACCTTTAATTATTTCTTTGAAAGAATGCTTTTCTTATAGGTATCGAGATGCTCAAGAGCGATTCCCGTACCCTTGACCACGCAATAAAGAGCATCGTCGGCGAGAACTGCTTTGACACCCGTCAACCTCTCGACGAGTTCTGGAAAATTGCGAAGTTGAGAGGATCCCCCTGTCATAATAATCCCTTGGTCGATGATATCTGCGGAAAGCTCTGGGGGTGTTTCCTGCAAGACGTCTTTGATCGCTCGAATGATCTCACGAAGTTCGCGGTCAACTGCTTTTACAATTTGATTGGTCGTGACCTGAGCCGTGCGCGGAAGGCCCGTCACATAGTCGCGCCCTTTAATCGTTATCAAAAGTTCATCGTCAATATTAATCGCCGAACCAATCTTGATTTTAATATCCTCCGCAGTGCGGTCGCCGATTGCGAGATTAAACGTCTTTTTGATATAGTCCGCAATTGCGTGGTCAATTTTGTTTCCCGCACATTTGACCGACGTCGACGCGACGATGCCACCGAGAGAGATGACCGCAACATCGGTCGTGCCACCGCCGATATCTACCACCATGTGTCCGCACGCTTCTTGAATAGGAATGCCAGCGCCGATTGCCGCGAGAATAGGCTCTTTCACAACGAACGCATTCTTTGCACCTGCCTTGATGGTCGCTTCAATGACGGCGCGACGCTCGGTCGAGGTAACGCCAGCCGGAACAGAAACCATGACGTCTGGTTTAAAAATATTCCATTTGCCAAGTGCCTTGGTCATATAGTAACCAATCATCGCTTCGGTAATCCGATAATCCGCAATGACACCGTCTTTCATAGGGCGATAAGCAATAATGTTGTCGGGGGTACGTCCGATCATGCGTTTTGCTTCAATACCAACCGCCATAATACGATTTGTTTGCTGATCTACCGCAACAACCGAAGGTTCATTGAGCACAATTCCTTTGCCTGGAATAAACACAAGTGTGTTCGCGGTCCCAAGATCAATACCAAGTTTTCTAGTAAATAATGACATATGATTACTTTTCTGACGATGACGGCGTGATTTCAGGAAGAGAAGAGATGCGTTCCACGGTAACGCCTATTGCACGAAGGCGCGCTTCGACGTCTTCGTATCCCCGATCAATCGTAGTGTCCACATTATGGATGACAGACTCACCTTTTGCAACTATCGCAGCAATGACGAAGGCGAGGCCTGCGCGAAGGTCTGGACTCGTGAGCTTGCGTCCGCGAAGCTCGGTCTTCCCTCGCACGAGTACGCGATGCGGGTCCATCATGGTAATAGAAGCTCCCATGGAAGAAAGTGACTCGGTGTAACTCAAGCGTCCCTCAAAAATTGTCTCAAAAACCATACTTTCGCCCGAGGCTTGCGTCAAGAGAACAGTCATCGGCGCTTGAAGATCGGTGGGGAAGCCTGGGTATTCGTGAGTTTTAATATCAACAGGTTTTAGCTCTGATGGAGCTCGAACAATGATCTCTGTTTTTTTGATCTCCATCGATACGCCTGCACTTCGCAATATTTCGATGGGTGATTCAAGATGAAGCGGGTTGCAATTCTTGATATGAAGCTCGCGCGCGGCGAGCGCTCCCAAAACAAGGAAGCTTCCCGCTTCGATGCGGTCAGGCATTGTTTTGTACGCAGTCTTTTTGCCAGACAAAAGCTTCCCACCTTTGATTGTAATCGTCGGCGTACCCGCGCCGGAAATTTTTGCCCCGCATGCATTCAGAAAATCTGCGAGCTCCTTGATCTCGGGCTCAAGAGCGGCATTTTTTATGGTGGTTGTCCCTTTCGCGAGAACGCCAGCCATCATGAATGTCTCGGTGACGGTGACACTTTGATTTTTGAGAAAGAATTCAGTGCCTTGAAGACCCGTCTTTGCTTCGACGACATACATGTCGTCTTTTACGGAAACCTTTGCTCCCATTTTTTTAAATCCGTCGATAAATAGATCAAGGGGGCGTGCACCTATAACACACCCTCCGGGATGCGGGAACGAGACTTTTCCAAAACGCGCAAGTACGGGACCGGTAACCACAATTGACGCGCGCATGCGTTTTGCAATCGCGGGAGAAACTTCCGTGGAAAATCCGCGAGGAGTGAACACGGTAAACACTCCCCGCTTCATACGAGTAATCTCTGCACCCATATCCTTCAAAAGGTCGAACATGCGCTCCACGTCGTTAATCTCAGGAATATTTTTTAGCGTTGCGGTATCTCGGAAAAGAATCGTCGCCGCGATAGCCTTCAATGCCGCATTTTTCGCTCCCATGACGTTCACGGTGCCGTGAAGTTTCCGCTCTCCAGCGAGCCCCGTGATTAATAGCGCATTACTCATATGTTCCTCATCTTACTATGCGAAGGGCTGTTTGACCAAACAAAAATTGCGTGCTAAGGTCCGACAAGACAACACGGGCACAGGAGTCCATCATGAAGATATATTTAAAGATATTTGCATTAATGTTCGCAAGTGTCATCATCCAAACGGGATCCCCGGCTCTCGCATTGATCAAGAAAAGTAATCTTTCTGTCGAAGAACGTGGGGATATTGAAGAGTGTGTTGTGTTACCACAAGACAATATCTATCACCATGATAATAAGAAATCTGCTGAATCTCTGAATTTGGTCAAAAAAGAGTTTGAGGAAGTCGTATCTATCGTAGCAAAGAAACACGACTTTACGATTATACAAATCGTCTATACTGAACCAAATGAATATCGAGATCCAGTTTCTGGCTGTGTCTCCTACTCCTTTAGAGGTCAAAACAAGATTCATAAAAGTGGCACCCGCGAATGACGGGTGCTTTTTTTATTCCTTCCTTTCAGATACTATGAGCATATGCAGATACTCACGGTCGCTCCCCTTACGCGCGGAATACTTCACCCATCATTAACGTATTTCACAAAAAATACTGTTTCCGTAGGAGCGATCGTTATGGTCCCCGTGCGCACGCGCGAAATACCCGCTCTCGTCCTTGAAGCGAAAGAAGTGAGCGACATGAAAGGAGCGATCAAATCGTCTGATTTTTCAGTAAAAAAAATCCTTCGTGCAAAACCTCTAAATTTCTGGAGCACAGCATTCATCGAGAGCGCACAAGAGACTTCCGCGTACTTTGTTCAACCTCTTGGGGAAACACTTCTTGCACTTACCCCAAAAAGCATTCTTGATGCGTATATGGAACGCTCGGTCGAAACTACAAGCGAGTCTCATCCCCCATTGAATCAAAAAAAAGAAGCGAGGATTTACGCAATCCAACTTTCCACACCTGAACGCTTTGAAGATTACCGCAGGCTCGTGCGTGAATCTTTTGCCAAAAAACAATCAATCTTCATCTGCGTTCCCACCGAAACTGATGCTCTGCGAGTTTTGCAAGCGCTCAAACACGGCATAGAAGAATACGCTTTTCTTTTTCACAGCGGTGTCACAAAAAATCGCATCCTTTCGACGTGGGAGAGTGTTACCGAAGAGCAACATGCGGTATTGGTGATAGGGACACCTCAATATCTTCTCATACCGCGACATTTTGAAAAAATAATTTTGGACGAAGAACACGCTCACTCATGGAAAACATTCACGCGTCCTTTTATAGACACGCGATTCTTCGTCGAGACGTACGCGAGAAAAACCGGAAGTACGCTCATTCTCGGCTCCTCAATACTCCGCCCAGAAACACATGCGCGCATCGAGAACCAAGAAATATTGGAGTGGAATCGAGTCACCAAACATGCGACCTCTAATATTGAAACGGTAATTATCGATCCGCGCATAGAGGAGCAAGCCGTCAAGGAACGTACTGGCACGCGGACCTTTCAAGTATTGAGCAAAACGATTCGAGAGCGTTTGGAACAAGCACTCGCAAGCAAAGAATCGGTGGTCTTGATAACTGCTAGAAAAGGTCTCACTCCCATTACAATGTGCAATGACTGCGGGACAATTATTCGTTGCAGTGCGTGCGAAAACCCCCTCGCAATCCATAAACAACAGGGCGATAAAAGAATCTACTCGTGTCATGCTTGCGGACTCGCCCACATACCCGAAGAAGGCGAGCATGAGACCTGCCCCAACTGCGGAGGGTGGCGTCTTGTCCCACTCGGCATTGGCATTGAACGCGTGGAGGAAGAAGTGTTTGAAAATTTCCCACACGCAAAACGTTTTGCATTTGATAGTGAGCGTGTGAAAACAAAGGCTCAAGCAAAAAAAATTATTCAGCAATTTGAAAAAACAAAGGAAGAGAACTTGGGAGCTGTGCTCATTGCTACGCCAATGGCAATCCCTTACCTTACCTCAGTTGATCACTCTATTATCATTTCGATTGATTCGCTTTTTGCAATTCCTGATTACCGAATGAACGAGCGTATTTTTGCGCTCATACTTTCGCTGCGAGAAAAAAGTAAAAAGTCGCTCCTCATCCAAACACGCACTGACGACACTGCCATGATCGAGTTTGCGCTCCATGGAAGACTCGCCGAATTTACCGAGCACGAACTTGCTCTCCGCAAAACCTTTTCCTATACACCATACGGAACTATTATAAAAATAACCGCCCGTGGAGAAAAGGATTTTGTTCCTAAGGAAATAGAATCTCTCAAAAATTTCTTTCCAGAACATGCTCTTATAATTCCTAAAACGATGACGCGCGATACGAGCATCTTTACAAAAAATAAAAAAGACAAGTCTCATACATACCGCATGCATGCAATCATAAAACTTTCAGGAAATGTGTGGCCAGATAAAACCGCCATCTCCAAGCTCCGTGCGCTCCCCCCTCATTTCACTGTTGAAGTAAACCCCGATCACTTGCTTTAGAAAAATCCGCATGTTACAAATAATACGGAGGGATATCTCACGGGTTGCCGGTCCCATGCTACAAGCGAACCAAGTTTATGGTTGTCCCTTCTTTAAAGGCTGGGTTCTCGCGAGGAGCACCACCTTTATAATCATTATTGCCTAAGGTTCGTACCGGCACTGCCCCTATACGTGATTTTTGCGGTAGGGGCTTTTATATTGACCAGAACGACATCTATCTTCAAAAGAATCCGAAAATACGATATACTTCAAAAACAATGGCTAAAATCCTTCAAAAAGACGCTTCAATTCTTCGCGCAACAGCAGAACCCGTGAATCCAAAAGATTTCACATCTCCTCGTCTTGCAAAAATCCTGGACGACATGAAAAGCGCGCTCGACAAAGAAGAAGACGGTGTTGCCATCGCAGCTCCACAAATAGGCGTTCCACTTCGCATATTCATCGTTTCTCATCGTGCGTTTGAGATCGAGCTGGAGGAAAAAGACAAAATCAACTCGGTTGTGGAGAAAACTTCCGAACAACAAATGCCTGTTGATTCAAAAATCAAACTTCGTGATATGGTTTTCATCAATCCTGAGATCGTCAAGCTTTCACGAAAAAAAGTGTGGGTTCCAGAAGGATGTCTTTCTGTGCGCTGGCTGTACGGCGAAGTCTTGCGTTCTGACAAGGCGACCATACGAGCGTATGATGAGAACGGGAAACCTTTTACGTATGGCGGAAGCGGACTCCTTGCTCAAATTTTCCAACATGAAACCGACCATCTCAATGGCCTTCTTTTCATTGATACTGCGCGCGACCTCGAAGTGATAACGCGCGAGGATCAAGAACGCATGCGAAAAGAAGATGCGCAAAAAAAGGGTCAGTCAGAAAAATTATAGTCATGAAAAATCTCCGCGTCGCATTTTGGGGAACATCACGCTTTTCCGTGATCGTGCTTGATGAAATGAAGTCTCGCGGAGTTTTGCCCGAACTCATCGTCACACTTCCCGCTAAACCAAAGGGACGCAAGCTTGAACTGACCCCCTCAGATGTCAGCATCTGGGCGAATGCGAACAACATCCCGACCCTTGAACCATCAGAAATAAAGTCCTCGGAATTTTCTTCCACACTTGGCACAGATTGGGATTTATTTATAGTTGCCTCATACGGAAAAATAATCCCGCGCGCGCTACTCGACGCGCCAAAACACGGCACGCTGAATGTGCACCCTTCACTTCTCCCAAAACTTCGTGGTGCGTCACCTTTGCAAGGCGCAATCCTCGAAGAAGTCCCCGTAGGAAGCACTCATGAGACAGGAGTGAGCATTATGCTTATTGATGAGGAAGTCGACCACGGACCAATCGTCGCACAAGAAAAAATAATGATTCCCAACTGGCCACCAAAGGACAGCGGGCTTGAAGAAATACTTGGCAAGCTCGGCGGCAAACTTCTCGTAGAAGTAATTCCTAATTGGATGGGGGGAAAAATAACGCCAACTGCACAAAATCACTCCGAGGCAACCTACACAAAAAAAATCACCAAAGAAAGCGGTCGCATCGACCTTTCAGATAATGCGGAGCGCACGTACCGTAAGGTCCGCGCATTTGATGTGTGGCCACGCACATATTTTATAACAGAGCGAAATGGTCGAGAGATGCGCGTCGTCGTCACAGATGCAAAAATAGAGGACGGCAAACTCATTCCCCTTCGTGTCATCCCCGAAGGAAAGCGTGAAATGTCCTACGAGGAATTTTTAAGAGGGCAGAAATAAAAAAAAGAAAACGACATGGGGTTAGCCATGTCGTTCATTTGCGGGAGGAGAGGTTCTTGTTCTCCGCTTGCTGTGCTTTCACACAGGAGCCAGAATTACCCTTTTAGAAAGTCGAGAGACTTTACCTTGCCGCATGTAAAAGTTTATTTTTTTAGCTCTTTAAGCTCTTCAAGCACTTCCGTAAATGCTTCGGACAGAATCGCTTGTATGAATCCAGCAGCCTCATCAGAACGTATGTTCATTTCTTTAGTGAAGCTACCAACCTCTCTGCGAAGCCTACTCGGATCTAGGTTCATAGACTTCTCGCGTGCCAGCTTCTTTACAACCAATAGGGCTATTTGTCCCATTCTTTCTTGACTGAGTGCCATTTTGCTCTCCTTTTGTACAAGTAAACCACCATTGATTTACTTACTTATTATACATGAAAATAACTAAAAGTCAATAGCAAAAGCCCCTTCGCTGAAGGGGCTTTTGCTATTGACCTACATGGCTAGACTATTTAATCTCTATCTTCTCAATGATAACATCCTCAAGCGGACGGTCGTTCTGACCTGTCTTGGTCTGCTCGATTGCGGTAACTACATCCATACCTCCCGTGACTTTGCCAAAAACAGTATGCTTGGTGTTCAAGAAAGAATTATTTGCGGTGTTGATGAAGAACTGACTTCCGTTAGTGTTGGGGCCGGCATTTGCCATCGCAATGGTGCCGATGATGTTCTGATTTTCAGTGTGAATCTCATCTGCAAACGAATATCCTGGTCCACCAGTCCCCCATGCACCTTGCTTCGCTAGATCTTTTGAAAGTGGATCACCTCCCTGAATCATAAATCCTTGAATGACTCGGTGAAAGCGAGTGCCGTTATAGAAACCTTCGCCTGCGAGTTTCTTGAAATTCTCGACTGTCTTTGGTGCTTTATCGTCAAAGAGTTCGAGGGTGATGACTCCTTTGTTGGTGGTGAAAATTGCGGTGCTCATAGTTTTTGTAGATGTTACTAATTGTTCAGTTGTTGTCGCATTTATTATCGGCATTGTGGTTGTGTTTATGGCAGTGTCCGTAAGTGGGATTAAGTCCTTTTTAACAGGAGCTTCTTTCCCACTCAACCACACAAGAAGAATAATTACAGAGACAGATACGACTAATAAGATGATGTTTTTTATATTCATGATTTATTCTAGTTCTTTGTTCGTCCAAAACGAAGCAAATTTTTAACCATCGATGCTCCGCGACGCACGAGTGTACGGTTTTTATCCTTATGTGAATTTAGTACTCCCACGAGCTCGTCGCGTAGGTCATCGATCGCGGCATACAGATCACTCTTTTGTGCTTCTGCATGAAATGCTTTCCCGCGAACTTCCAAATTCGCCTTCGCTGAAAAAAAATCTCCAGAGCGATGATGATTTGTAGTCTTACCAATCTCAATTGAAAGAACTGGGTTCTCTGCTTCATGTGGGACGGCAAATTTTTCAACACTCTGAAACTTCTCCTCAACGTATGAAGAGATCGCATCGGTCAACTGAATATTTGTTGTTTTTATTTTTATCTGCATGAGTAGATTATATCACTTCGAACTTGTGAGAACAATATGCAGTCTATAAAATTATTTAGTCTGGAATGCTCAAGATTTTGCCCGGAGCATGGTGTCCTGAAATCATGCGTATTTGCTTAGGGTTACAGCCAAAATGAAGTGCAACAAGCTCCAGAACTCGTCTGTTCGCTAGATTTTGCTCTGCTGGCTCTTTGACTGAAGCAATGAAAGAATCTTCGGCATCAGTTTTGAATGATTCCTTCTTTGCACCAGCGGTCACACGGACGCGAATATACATGAAAGTTCATTATATCACTTCAACAAGAAGGATATTCGTTCCGCCAGAGCGTCCGAACGGTACGCCAGCAGAGATGACAACCTTGTCCCCTTTCTTTGCTAACTTGTGAGCCAACACATACTCTCGCACTTCACTCATCACATCATCGATAGTAACGAGTTTTTCAATGCGAACAGGATAACATCCAAACGAAAGTGAAATTTGTTCGATAACATGACGCTTGGGACTCATGACGATAATCGGTTGTTTCGGGCGAAACCTTGAAAGCATGCGCGCTGTGAGACCTGTCTCTGTAAGTGCAATGATTGCTACTGCTCCAACGGTCGATGCCGTACTTACTGCACCAAATGTTACTGCATCAACAATGTCTTTGTATTCATCATTCACTCCGCTTCCTCCTTCGAATGTGTCACCGTATAGCGCCTCACGGTGGGGATAGTTTTGTTCCACCATGATTGCCACTTTAGACATCATCGCAACGGTCTCTACAGGATACTCTCCCAGAGCTGATTCTTCGGAAAGCATCACGGCATCTGCGCCATCCAAAATAGAGTTTGCTACATCTGAAACTTCTGCGCGTGTAGGAACTGGGGATTTGATCATAGACTCCATCATCTGCGTCGCGACGATCACGGGCTTGCCCGCGCTGTTGCACTTCTTGATTATCATTTTCTGGAGGATAGGAACTTGCTCTGCGGGAACCTCGACTGCGAGGTCTCCGCGCGCTACCATGATGCCGTTCGCTTCAGCGATGATTGCATCAATATTTAGAATCGCTTCCTCAGTCTCAATCTTCGCAATAATCTTTGCGGTTGATTTTGCCTTTTCTAGTATTGTGCGAAGCTGTCTGATGTCCGACGCATGACGCACAAATGAAAGTGCCACAAAATCAACTTTGTTTTCAATACCAAAAGCGAGATCCTTTTTGTCTTTCGGCGTGAGGCAACTAATCTTCAGGGACACACCAGGGAGATTGACTCCGCGACGGCCTTTAGTCTCACCACCAACGATGACGCGACATTTGATTTCGTCTCCTGCGACACTCAAGACTTCAAGGCGTTTCTTGCCATCATCAAGAAGGATCGCATCCCCTTTCTTGATCTCTCTGGGGAGCGCGCTGTAACTTATGAATGCCCTCGTCTCATCACCCACGCATGGCTTGGTCGTCAGAGTAAAGAGTGAACCTTTTTTGAGCATCACACGTTCTTGATAAAAATCGCCGATGCGGATCTTTGGACCGGAGAGGTCTTGAAGTATCGGAATAGGTACGCCGAGTTTTTGCGCGACCGCATGAATATTTTTTATCTGCGCAAGGTGTGTTGCATGCTCGCCGTGCGAGAAATTGAGACGGCAAACGTTCATCCCCGCCTTCACCAAATTGGTCAGCATGACCTCACTATCTGACGCGGGTCCTATCGTTGCGACGATCTTTGTTTTTTTAATATTCATAAGTAATTTGAATTTATGGTAAGATAACATACTATCAGAAACGGCGAGTACTGGCAAAAACACTCTCGTTGCATTTTCCGCCAATTTTGGTACTATGCAAATTACATTCCGGTCGTGAGCGGAGTGGCAAAGAGAAATAGGATGACGAGAAACAATTGAATATATAATGATACACATTCCGGTGTAGCTCAGTGGTAGAGCAGTGCGCTGTTAACGCATTGGTCGTAGGTTCGAATCCTACCGCCGGAGC
>JBBTZQ010000024.1:0-1916 GCA_038061275.1 Patescibacteria group bacterium | reverse complement strand
AACTTCCGCCACCTTCCTGTCATCGCGAAAGCACTCGACCAATACGAAGGTGCGATGATTCTCGTATCTCACGTTCCCGAATTCGTAAAGCAAATTCGTATCGACGAGGTGCTGGATCTTGAAAAGTAGGGTATACTCAATGTATGTTAAATTTTGAGAAACTCACCAACTCACAAGACACACCACGACTCGTAGGCGGAGCAAATCCAGAAGAAATATTTGGACAACTAAACATTTCAGAAGAGCGATACACTGAAGCTCTAGACAAATTTCGTATAGGAAACCTTGATGATATTGAGTATCTGCAAGAAACAAAGGTAAACCTTATCGCGTTTGCAAATGAGATGGCTACTAATCATGGAACACTGTCCACGAGGAACAAAGAAATATTAGACTTGGTGAAAAAGCGTTTGGCTGAGCTAGAAAATGTGCTTCAGGGTGTTATTCATTAGGTTATGGATATCTTTGCACACGGACTTTGGGCTGCAGCTGCTGCCAAGGGACTAAACAAGGGACAAAGAAAGCGTCGCATAAATGTTTGGGCGATGGCGCTCTGGGGAATGTTCCCAGACCTTTTGGCTTTTGCGATTCCTTTTATATGGATTGTTGGAAGTGTTGCTCTCGGCACACACTCGTTTGCGGAGTTCTCTCCAGGGCATGCGCCTGTCTCGGAACCAGCAGGGTCTGACACACTATGGATTTTTCAGTTTTCTCATGCATTCTATAATGTTGGACACAGTTTGATAATCTTTACAATCGTATTCTTCGGTGTGTGGGCTTATTTCAAACAAGCACGCCTTGAGCTTTTGGGCTGGCTCCTCCATATCCTCATGGATGTGCCGACGCATACGTACGCGTTTTTCCCGACTCCTGTTTTTTGGCCACTCTTTGATTGGAAGTTTGACGGATTCGCATGGGGGACACCGTGGTTCATGGTACTCAACTACTCGCTTTTGCTACTTGTCTTTGCGCTACTTGCGATGAAACACCGAACTCATCCAGAAAAGACAAATTAGGTACTAGCCTTATGTTTTAGGATATTTTACGGTATACTGAACAGATAATTATGGAAACATTAGCAAAATCAGACATTTTCTTTTTTATTACGTCGATAGCAGTTATTGTGCTGGCGACAGTTTTAGTAATTGCGGGATATTATCTTGTACAGATATTGAAAAACTTTCGCGATATTTCAAATAAGCTTAAGAAGGCAGTTGATGTGGCAGAAGGCGATCTTGAGAATATTCACGACCAGATCACACAGAGCTGGCTCTACAACTTCATTTTTAAGAAGAAAAGAAAAGTGGTAAAACACAAAACTCCCAAGCCATAAATTGTGATATACTATGCGCATCGTTAATAGTAAAATAGATAAACAGAAGTAATTTTATGGCAATAAAAAAATCACAGGAGAAAAATGTCAGCACGGCGGTAGCGGTAGGGGCGGGAATCGCAGCGCTCAGCGCAGCAGCGTATGTTTTGTTTGGGCCTGAGGGGAAAAAGAATCGCAAAATGATTCGCGGATGGTCAATTAAAATGAAAGGCGATGTAATCGAAAAACTCGAAGCTGCAAAGGACATCACAGCGCCTGTTTACGAAGACATCATCGAGAAAGCGTCTCAGAAATACGCAAAGCTTAAGAATGTCGACGAAGCAGAACTCGCACTTGTTGTCGCAGACCTTCGCAAGCAATGGAAGCACATGACAAGGGACGCAAAGCCAAAAAAGAAGACGGCGAAGAAAGTAGTAAAGAAAACTACATCGAAATAGAATCATCACTCATGCAGAAAAATACCCCTATAACCTAGGGGTATTTTTCTGCATGAGTGTGTGGATGACTATAGGTAATATTGAAAATAGGTTGACAAAAAACTATAAGTAGTATATACTTGTTACTTATTTCATCTCATAGAGTT
>JBBTZQ010000023.1:0-17302 GCA_038061275.1 Patescibacteria group bacterium | reverse complement strand
ATTTTTTGGCACTATACTGTTGCGTATGTTGACCAGATATACATATTGAAAAACTATGTGTGGTTCTTGAAACGCTTTTTCTCGATTCGAGAAGTGGTGAAAAGCTTGTTCTCTCCGTGGAAGCGCATTCAAGACGACAAAGGGAGCCTCATTCGTGACCCTGGGAATTTTTTCGCATCCCTAATCGTGAATACGATCATGCGTATTGTCGGGTTCTTTGCGAGAATGATACTTCTTTTGATTGCGCTTATTTGTTTTCTCTTCCTTCTTGTCATAGCACTCATTGTCATGGTGCTATGGGCGCTCATCCCCCTCATTGTAGTGTTCCTTTTTGGCAAAGGCGTAACGTTACTTTTTACATAACATGTTCGATACGAAACAAGATTTTTTCAAGAACCCATCGTACCGTTTTCACCGAGCGGTAGCGCTTGAGCATACGTTTTCAAAAAATGTGCGGAAGTGGGTCTCAATCATCCTCGATATCGTTGTCGTGTTTTCTCTTGTATCGCTCGCCCTCAACAAAGCAGAAGAACTTTATCCACGCACATGGAATACGATCGACCCCAATATTGCGCTCGGGCTTTTGTTTACTGCACTTTCGCTGTGGCTCTTCATCAAGATGCTGAACTACTACTTTAACTCGTACTATTTTTACGTGGAGGGGCTTCTTGAACGGGGAAAGACGGGAGCGCAGACGCCGTTCACCACTCAAAACTACGAGGTATCCGATATTTACTACCTAACAAAAAATGGTGACTTATTAAAAAGTTTTGCCACTTCGCGATACGGGGAGCAAATCCTCATGCGCATAGGCATGAAAGTGGAAGACGTTAAGAGGTTTCTTTCTTCGAGAACTAATGTCATACGGTATGATGGTCGAGCAGAAGGACTTTCGAATGTATTCACTCTCCTCAATCTTGCAAGTTTCTTAGTAGAAAATGATGCAGAGTTTTTACAGTTTCTTTTTGAACATAATGTTCGCAAAGAGGAATTCCTTGGAGGAACTGAGTGGATAGAAAGGATAGTCAAGGAGCAAAAAATGAAAGAGCATACCTGGGGTAGAATTGCGCTTGGCAAAATAACACCTGTTGGTTCTGATTTTGCATACGGCGGGGCGTATTTGCTTTCGAGTTACAGTGAGGACTTTAGTAGGCTAGTGGAAGGGGGAAGTGTAAATTTCCAGTTCGTGTACGGAAGCGATGAAATAAAACAGTTACAGACGATACTTTCGAGAGGTAAGGAAGCGAATGCAATACTCGTGGGAGAAGAGGGAGTCGGCATAAGGGAGGTAATTCTTGATTTTGCGCGCGATATTACCAACGACTACACAAATCCCGCGCTTAAGCATAAACGTGTTTTGTCGCTCAATACAAAAGTGCTTCTTGCTACGATGCCAACAAAGCAAGACCTCGAAGTAACCATGCTAAAAATCATGGACGACGCGATTTCTGCGGGGAATATCATTCTCGTTGTGGAAGACCTCCCTCAATTTATTCACGGGTGCGGGCTCATAGGCTCTGATGTGATGTTGCTTATCGACCCATATCTTGCAGGAGAATACATACAGTTTATCGCTACAGCGAATACTCCGGAATTTCACCAAGCCATCGAGCCAAATGGCGCCATCATGAAGCGTTTTGAAAAAATTATACTTCGTGAGCCTGGAGAAAAGCCACTCATCCGTATGATAGAACGAATAGCAGAAGATCATGAGCGCCAGTATCCGATATTTTTTACATATCCAGCGATTGTTGAGATTATTCACTCAGCGCAAAATTATTTTGATAATGCAATTATGCCCGACAAGGCAGTAGACCTTCTCACAGAAATTACGTCCTCAATGGTCAATCGTCGCGAGTATGTAGTCAGCAAAAAGAATGTGCTCGACTTTGTATCCACAAAGACAAGTATTCCTCTCGGTGTTATTGGTGAGGATGAGCGCGAGAAATTGGAAAATCTCGAAAGTTACATGAAGGACCTTGTGGTAGGACAAGAAGAGGCTATTGTAGTTATTGCAAACGCAATGCGTAGGTCGCGTGCGGGAGTTCGAAATCCAAACCGCCCCATCGGCTCCTTTCTTTTTCTTGGACCTACGGGTGTTGGAAAAACTGAAACCGCAAAGACGCTTGCAAAAGTTTATTTTGGAAATGAGTCCGCTATGTCGCGTTTGGACATGAGCGAATACCAAGGAGAAGATGGGCTTGGGAGGCTCATCGGAGCAAACAATGAAGCAGGCGCGCTCTCTCTTTTACTAAAGACGGAACCCTATGGCGTATTTCTGCTCGACGAATTTGAAAAAGCAAATCCCAAGGTTCTTGATATTTTTCTCCAGCTCCTTGATGAGGGGGTGGTACATAATGCCGACGGTAAAAAAATTAATGGACGAAACAGCATCTTCATTGCGACCTCAAATGCTGGCGCAAATGAAATTCGTGAAGCTATGAAAAGTGGAATTAATCTTGAGGATGCAAAAAAGGGCATCATCGACACTATCATCGCTTCGGGAAACTTACGCCCCGAACTCGTTAATCGTTTTGATGGCATCATACTTTTTCACCCGTTAAGTGATGATAATTACCGAAAAATTGCGGTTCTTATGTTGAACAAACTCAAGAAGAGAATGTATGAAAAAAATATCAATCTAGTGATAAACGATGCGCTCATTGGTGTGGTGATGAAGCACGGGATTGATCCCGATTTTGGCGCACGTCCTATGGCGCGGGCCATACAAGATACTATAGAGCAAAAAATCGCAAATAAGATTATTGCGGGGAATTTGGGGGCGGGGAGTACGATAGAGTTTAGTAAGGAAGATTTTGCATAATACAACGCAATTAGCTTTGCATAAAAAAAGCCGCTCAACATCGAGCGGTTATTTTTTGTAAAACTCCATTAAACTTTTTTGAATTTGCATACCCCTACAATCGGATAGGTGGGAGGCAGAATGTTCAGCAATCCTTTAACTTGTACATTCCTCATCTCTACAGTTATGTTTTTTTGAATATCAGAATATCGATTAACCTTTATGCAGTTGTTCTTTCGCACGAGATTTTTGGTGACAAAAACGTCCTTGCCTACAGCAGTCCTTTTGACACGCGAAGACTCATACATGCGGTATTGCGGTGCATCTTCATTTGAAGTTTGATCGCGATAATGTTGATCATCGATGTAAATTGCCCCCATGAATATCAACGAAACGAAAACACAAAGCCCAATAACTATACGTGTAATCATGACCTACTCCTTTTATGAAGGTTAGATGAGGACTTGATGGATCTTTTCTTGTTTCATTATATCAGATTTAGAGAAACCTAACGAAGTAGCGATACTTGGATTAAATGCCTCTTATGATATAGTGGGATTTATGAAGCATCAGCCAACAAAACGCTGTGATTGGGCAAATAATGGCGATAAGCTCATGTTGTACTATCATGACCATGAATGGGGGGTTCCCGTCCACGATGACCGTGGTTTGTTTGAATTTTTAGTTCTTGAGGGTGCACAGTCCGGATTAAGCTGGGACACGATACTCAAGAGACGCGAAAACTATCGAAAAGCATTCAAGAATTTTGATACGACGAGAGTTGCCGTCATGACTGCGAAAGAACGGGCTCGACTATTGCATGATTCGGGAATCGTACGCAACCGTTTAAAAATAGAATCCGTGGTCAACAACGCAAAGCGTTTTCTTGAAGTTCAAAAAGAATTCGGAAGCTTCGACGCGTATGTGTGGCAGTTTGCACCAAAAAAGATTGTGAGGGGGCTCTTGACCGCGAAAGACATCCCTGCAAGCACGGAAGACTCTGAACGCATGAGTAAGGACCTCATGGGGCGCGGTTTTACTTTTGTCGGTCCGACGATCTGCTATGCATATATGCAAGCGGTCGGCATGGTGGATGACCACATTTCAAACTGTATTATAAAAAGGTAAACATGAAATTTCCCTCACGAGCTCCAGAAACAGGATTTTATTACCATTATAAGCATGATCTTTTAGGCAAGGTGAACAATTACGCCTATGAGGTTCTCGGTGTTGGTATCCACACCGAAGAAGAGTGTCGTCCAGAAGATGCAAACATGATCGTGTATCGCCCACTGTACCCGATACTTGAAAATCCTTATGCTAAAAAATCATTTTTCTTGCGCCCGAGCGAAATGTTCTTTGACATCGTTATCAAAGAAGATGCCTCGTTTCCGAGATTTACAAAAATTACCGACGCAAAGGTCATTGCCGAGCTTGAAGCAATTAGAAATGAATTATATAGTGAGTAAAAAGTTTAGAAAGGAAGTACTCTGTGATAGGATAACTTTATGAAAAAAGTAGCTATTTTTGATATTGATGGGACAATATTTCGCTCAAGCTTGCTCATAGAGCTTGTTGAGGTTCTCATTGATAAGAATATTTTTGAAGCTCATGTTCGTGAAGAATATTCGGCTGAGAAAATAAAATGGCTTGACCGCGAAGGAGACTATGAAGCATACATCATGGCCGTGGTAAAAGTTTTCATGGAAAATATCAAAGGTGTTCCGCAGACTGAGCTCATTGCCAGTGCGACGCTTGTCATCGAACGATATCGCAATCGAACGTACATTTTTACCGAAGACTTAATCAAAGACTTAAAAAAAGAAGGCTACTTTCTGCTCGCAATATCGCAGTCACCAAAAGAAATCCTCGATCTTTTTTGCGGTGAACTTGGGTTTGATAAAGTGTATGGCAGAATCTACGAAGTCGGGGCTGACGGGAATTTCACAGGCGCAATAGTCGATGAGCATATGATAAGAAACAAGGCGAGTATCGTAAAACATGCTGTGGAGAAAGAGAATTTGACTCTTGATGAGTCAATAGGAGTAGGGGACACGGAAGGAGACATATCGTTTCTTGAAATGGTCTCGAAACCTATCTGCTTCAATCCAAATAAGAAACTCTACACGCATGCACAAGAAAAGGGATGGAGGGTGGTCGTCGAGCGCAAGGACGTGGTCTACGAGCTCGGGAAATAAAAAAAAGACCACTGGTTAGGTGGTCTTGGTTGAGAGAAACTTTGTCCAATCAATCATCAAAAAGTCCTGAGCAAAGTTCCATTTCGTGATGTCTTGCACCTTGAAGTAGGTGCTCCTCTGGGATTCCAAGAAACTCTGCTGTATGTTCGGAGCTCCCATTTATATCCATTACAACTTTCTTTTTGCACAACTTACCCAGTACTTTGTTGTAAAAAGACGTGCCACACAAATATGCAAACCTTGCTTGATCTTGTGGGTATTTTTTCAAGACTTTCCCAAGCAAATGTTTGAAGTTGTTATAGCTGAGATTAGTCGAGCCGTGTTGTTGCTTGGTTGCAAGGTCAACAATATCGGAAATCACTTGCCTCTGAAAAGGGTCTGCGTTTGCCATTTTGAGCTCCTAATATAAAGAACAACAGATTAATTATACCACATATAAAATAAATTGCAAGCATTTTTCATTTGTATTTTTGCAATGAATAATTCTTGTGATAAGATGATCATATAGATATTTAATTTCTTTCTTATGAACTCACAAATGTACCAAAACGCAATATTCTGGATTGAGGTTGAAAAGATAAAACCAAACCCATTTCAGCCACGCAAAGAATTTGATGAGGCGAAACTTCGCGACCTTGCGGACTCGATTAAGCAGTACGGTGTGCTCCAGCCACTCGTCGTTACGCGCCGAGAAATCGAAAAGCCGGAGGGTGGACTTGCCGTCGAATACGAGCTTATTGCAGGCGAGCGACGTCTCCGCGCGTCGAGGATTGCAGGGCTCATGCAGGTGCCTGTTCTTATTCGTATTGGAGAAGAAGGTAAGGAGGAGGATGACCAGGCGAAGCTCGAGCTTGCGATCATCGAAAACCTTCAACGTGAAGATCTGAACCCTGTTGACCGCGCAAAAGCATTTCAGCGATTGGTCTCTGAGTTTCATTTCAAGCACGTTCAAGTAGCGCACAAGGTAGGCAAGAGCCGTGAGTATGTATCGAATACGCTTCGTCTCCTCGCACTCCCTGAAGAGATGCTCATCGCGCTTGCAGAGCGTCGCATCAACGAAGGACACACTCGCCCGCTCCTCATGCTCACCGACCGCCCTCAAGAGCAAATGACGCTCTATAAAGAGATTATTTTTAGAAAATTAAACGTGCGCGAGGCAGAACGCATCGCACGCCGTATCGCGGTGGACAAAGTTCGCAAGCCCGAGCGGGGATTCGACCCTGAGATGCTTGAGTTTGAACAAGAGCTCACGGAGACGTTTGGTACTCGCGTTCAGATCGAAAAGCGGGAAGTTGGAGGAAAGATTGTCATCGATTTCTTTTCAAATGATGATGTGAGGAATTTTATTGATCGCTTTCATGCTGAAATGCAGAGCAAGGCAATCAACGCTCCTGTTGCTCTGGTAGCCGTGCTCCCCGTGCTTGGTGAGACCATAGCTGAGGCGTCACAACCCGCTACTCCCGGTGAACTAGCGGAGGGAAACGAGGAAGCAGAGATGGAAAAAGAGGACCCAGATCTCTATAATGTAAAAAACTTTTCACTCTAATAAAAAATGCGCTGATGAGTTCAGCGCATTTTTTATTATCTTTTCTTTCCAAAAAATTTCTTTGCGAATTGCTCTATGGGGTTTGAGAGCTCGAGGTAAGCTTTTATGTGACGTTTAGCTAAAGTCGTTTTGGCGTAGTCGAGCCATTTTCGTTTTGGGGACGAATTTTCTTTGGTTACTATTTCTACAATATCGCCGTTCTTTAATTTTGTGTCAATGGAAATGAGTTTGCCATTTAACTTTGCTCCCGAAAGATGATTACCGATATCGGAGTGAATTGCGTATGCGAAATCAATAGGGGATGAATCCTCGGGTAAATCTATGACGTCGCCGTTCGGCGTGAATACAAAAACGCGGTGTTTGAAAAAATCCATACTGAGATGCTCAAGAAAGTCCTCTGATTTTGCGACGCTTTTCTGCCACTTTACTAATTCTTTTACCCAGGCAATATCTCCACCTAATTTAGAGCTAGCACCAGCGCCCTCTTTATATGCGAGGTGTGCAGCGATACCGTACTGCGCTTCAGCGTGCATTTCATCTGTGCGAATTTGTATCTCAATGATGCCTCCGTCTCCTCGGAAAATCGTTGTGTGGAGAGAACGGTATCCATTTGGCTTTGGCACCGCTATGTAGTCTTTGATGCGCCCTGGAACGGGGTGCCAATGCTGGTGAATTACCCCAAGAGCTCGATAGCATTCTTCTACAGTGTCAACGATAACTCGTACCGCAAGAATATCAAAAACCTTTTCTGGGTCCATATCTTTACGAGCGAGCTTTCTCCACAGACTGTAAGAATTTTTCACACGGTAGTCTACATGAGCAGACTTGATACCGTTTATAAAAAGTTCTTTTTGGATAGAGCGGTGAATTTTCTCCGCGTATTTCTCATCCGCTACACGTTTGGTCTTGATGATTGATTGTACTTTTTCGTATTGCTCAGGATATGCATAAGGAAAAGCAAACTCCTCGAAAATACTTTTCCATTTTGCCATACCGAGTCGGTCTGCGAGGCGTGCGTGTATTTCGAGTGTTTCAAGGGCAATTCGCTTACGCTTTGCTTCTGGGACATGCTCAAGCGTCTGAATATTATGGAGACGGTCGGCGAGCTTGATTAAAAGCACCCGCGCGTCATTAGATACGGCAACAAAAAATTTTCGGAGACTTTCCACATGACGTTCAACTCCGCGATATTTTAATTTCCCCAATTTCGTAACTCCTTCAACAAGGTATAATACTTCTTTTCCGAATTCCTTCTCTATTACTTTGGGTGGAATTTCAGCATCTTCGATAGTGTCATGAAGAAGTCCTGCGGCAATCGTTGTCGCGTCGATTTGAATCTTTGCTAGGTTCAAAGCCGCGTGCGCAACATGCGAAAAATAAGGCTCTCCAGAGTAGCGTTTTTGTCCTTCGTGAGCTTTCAATGCAAAAGCGTATGCCTTTTCAATAAGTGCGTTGCCTTCATTTGTTGGCTTCTTTATAACCTTTAAAATGTCCTGAAGTGTAGGGTGTGATGGCTTCGTCATAAACTCATACTAGGCGAAGCGTGGAAGAAAAGCAAATACCCTGCAGAACTTTCGTTTTGCAGGGTATAGATTCTTGATACTACGCAAGAATTATTTCTCTCGCTTTCAAATATTCAGATGTCTTTTGACGAAATGTTTTTTTGGCATCTTCTGCGATTTTCCAGGAATCATTTGATGTGTTTGGGTCAAAATCAAATGCAACATGAATTCCATCAGGTTTGTGCACTCGATGAAAGTAGAGTTTTGTATTTCTGGAAAAAGAAGACTGAAGTCTCAACTCACAGTAGCTTCTTTCATCCAAGGCCTCCACGATATTTTTTAGATCTGGTTTGAATGCTTCACGAATGGTAATCTCTGCTGTTTCCTCGTAGATCTTTACAATGTCGTTTAAAACTTCTTCAATAAATAATGAAATGAGAATTGAAGGATATTCCTTGATTGGTATATAAGACACTGTGAACCCCCTTTTTATGATTTTGATAACAATAGTCTAGCGACAGACTATCATCCAACTATTCTTTAGTCAATTTATGCGGATTATGATTTGGGCACAGCTTGTTACTACATCTCTCAGGTATAGTTTTTGTGCCATCCATCATGAGCGCTCCGCATTTTGATCCGTCTACTTTCTGATACTCGCAGAAGCGACCCGTTGGTTTTGCTTTGATTGCGTTCTTGCAATCTGGGTAATTGGTACAGCTGTAGAAAATTCCAAAGCGTCCTTTGCGCTCGGTCATAAAACCTTTTTTGCACATTGGGCAGGGAACACCTGTGTGATTACCAAGCGCTCCCGTCTCGTCCTTTTTTATGAACTTACATTTTGGATAATTACCACATGCGATGAAGCGACCGAATCTTCCATCTCGTTCGACGAGGTTTGCTTTTTCGCACTTGGGACAGAGCTCGCCAGTGTCGCGAGGACCTGCGAGCTCGGTACCATCGATCATGCGTGCACCAACACACTCCGGATAATTTTTACACGACAAGAATTTTCCCGTGCGAGAAAGTTTGATGATCATCTGTCCGTTGCACTTGGGACATTTGTGCATGGGGTCCGCATCACCGAGCGTGGTGAGCTTATCGATTTTTTCTTTTGATTTCAAATCTTTTGAAAACGGTCCGTAGAATTCTTTTAAGGTCTTCACATATTCACGCGTGCCATTTGCGATATCATCTAGCTTGTCTTCCATCTCCGCCGTAAATACGTCGCTAATGTAGTGCTCAAAGTTTGCTTCAAGGAATGAGCTCACGACATCTCCTGTATCTGTAGGTTTCAGTGCTTTGCCGTCCTTGATTACGTACCCGCGGTCGATGATTGTCTTGATGATGGACGCATAGGTCGAAGGGCGGCCGATCCCACGTTTTTCTAGTTCTTTGACGAGTCCTGCTTCGGAGTAACGTGCTGGCGGTTCAGTGAACTTTGCCTGGTCGGATAGCTCGATGAGCGTGAGCATCTCGCCTTTGGCAACCTTGGGAAGTTGCACGTCCTCACCGCGCGCGTCAGGATCAGCAGAGAGCCATCCAGAAAGAATCACACGTGAGCCGGTGATAGAAAAATTAGGAATACTGTTGTCAGCGACGTTGCCGAGAATCGTGGTGCGCGCAAGCTTTGCGTCTACCATTTGAGATGCCGTTGTGCGCGCCCAGATGAGCTCGTAGAGCTTTTTCTCCTCAGGAGTGATGCCTTGCGAGTCTTTAGTAATATCAGTCGGGCGAATCGCTTCGTGCGCCTCTTGAGCGTTTTTGCTCTTTGTTTTATACACACGCTCTTCTGCCATGTTTGCGCCGTAGCGTTTGCTTATTTCCGCGATGATTGCCGACTGAGCGTCTTTTGAAAGGTTTGTGCTGTCGGTACGCATGTAGGTGATCAAACCTTTCTCGTAGAGTTTTTGAGCAACACCCATGGTGCGTGAAGGAGCAAAGCCTAATCTTGAGCTTGCCGCTTGTTGGAGCGTAGAAGTTATGAACGGAGCTTTTGGAGAGCGACCCACTTCGCTTTCTTTGACCTCACGAACAAGCCACGGATTATTGCGACCAATCTTTAAAATATTTTTTACCGTATCTTCATCACGCGGCTCTTCAGTGCAGGACATTTCGAGGATGTCGCCCTTTTGGGTTTTTACTTTTGCTGTAAGTGTCCAGTATGCTTCGGGGATGAATGCGCGGATCTCACGCTCGCGTTCCATGATGATACGGAGTGCTGGGGATTGCACACGTCCTGCTGACAAGCCGTAGCGAACTTTTTTCCAAATGAGACCAGAGAGGTCGTATCCAACGAGCCGGTCGAGCACGCGTCGCGCTTCTTGCGCAATACGAAGATTCTCGTCAATTTTTCTAGGATGAAGAAGTGCTTCCTCGATAGCTTTTTTTGTGATTTCGTGGAAGACGATTCGCTTTGGTTTTTTAAGACCGCAGGCTTCTTTGATGTGCCATGCTATTGCTTCACCCTCTCTGTCGGGGTCAGTTGCAAGTAGAACTTCGCTGGCCTTCTTCGCGAGACTATCAATCTCGTGCACTACTTCGGCTTTACCTTTTGAAATTTCATAACGTGGTACGAAACCACCAGGAATATCAATAGCATCTTTGTTGCTTTTAGGAAGGTCGCGGACATGCCCTACGCTCGCGCGCACGACATAATCATCGCCCAGATATTTGCCGATCGTCTTAGCCTTTGAAGGGGACTCGACGATAAGAAGTTTGTATTGTTTAACAGCCATTAAACTACATTAGTACTATAGAGTGATTTATTTTGCAAATAAATTTCTAGGGATTAATGAAAACTCCGCGTACTTTAGCAGTAACGCGGAGTCGTAGAAAGCACTTTAAAATGTTATCTTCTTAAGTCTATTATTGCAGAAATGATAAAGAACACTCCAAAAAGAATTAACATCCCCAATGAGAACAGTATGTGCACTATGGCGTTCATTTTTAGTGCTATGTCTGAAGATCCTCGGTCGTAAATCAAGATTGTGAATAAAAAATATAAAAGTGCTACCAGAAAGAATGTAACAGATGAAGCTCGTAGCACTTTCATAGTACCTCCTTGTAACCTCTTTAATCAAATTCATTCATTTGCCAAATGGCGACAAAGTCATTTTTTTAATTTAAGTATGACCATAAATACAACAAACGATGCTGAAAAAGATAAAAGAACACCGCACTTTACAAGCTCAGGAACCAAATCAATCTTTGCGGATATGTCAGTGGTGTTTTTAAAATTCCAAATTTCGTAATTAAAAAGAAGACCACAAACAGTAAAGAGTGCTACTGCTAGGAGTAGAAAACTTTCTTTGTTCATAATAACCTCCCAATAAAAGATAATCTAAGGCAATGCAACTCTTTATTGAAAATACCCTATTTTAGCAGTTTGTCAATCTATTAAATGCGTTCAATCTTTCCCAGCCTTTCTCTGATGACGCCTTTGATTTCGAGAATGGTCAGTGTGGAAAGGACTGTAGAAGATGGTAAGGAGACGAGCGCAAAAATTTCTTCACGCGCGCGAGGAGCATCAAGAAGCAGAAGTATTTGTTGTTCCTCTGTTGAATACAGTGTAAGGTCAAGCGGTTGTTGTTTACTGTTTTCGGTTGAATAAACTTCGTTTTTCAAACCAATCTCAATAAGCAGATCATCGGCACTGGTAATCGGTGTTGCTCCGGCTCGAATGAGCTTGTTCGTCCCTTTTGAAGTCGCTGAGAAGATGGAACCCGGCACCGCGAATACATTTCTATTGTAGTCGAGGGCGAGGCGCGCGGTGATGAGCGTGCCTGATTTTTCTTCGGCTTCAATTACGAGTGTTGTTTGGGAGATTCCCGCCATGATGCGGTTTCTCTGTGGAAAAGTCCACGGTGCGGCATGAAGATCGGGTTCGTATTCTGAAAGAAGTGCACCGCCTTGCTCAAGTATCTCGTGTGCGAGGTTTACATTTGTGCGGGGATAGAGCGCGCCATCACTAAGTCCTGAACCGGGAATGGCGAGAGTTCGAAGGCCTGCGTCGAGAGCTGCCTTATGTGCTATTCCGTCTATCCCGAGCGCAAGACCTGAGACAATGACGATAGGATATCCTTTGAGTCCACTTATGATGCGTTCTACAGCTCCACGTCCGTAGCTTGTGTATTTGCGCGAACCAACCACCGCTAAATAATAAAATTCACTCGGGTCTGGGAGGGATCCTCGGAGATAGAGCTCCTTAGGAGGCTCAGGAATCTCAAGAAGTGAGGGAGGAAAATTTTCGCGAGAAATCTTTTGAATATCTGAAAAACTTTTTGTCATGAATAATTATTGTAGCATGTAGGAATACAACTCGTCACCTCGTACGCATTTTTGTAAATTTTTGCGTACGAGAAACGTGTCTGATATACTGTAATATATGTTAGATATCAAATTTATTCGCGAAAATAAAGACCTTATAGCTCTTGGAGCAAAGAAAAAGCACATCAATTTCAATGTTGATGAGTTGCTCCAGGCTGATGATGCTCGCCGTTTGGTGCTTGGTGAAGTTGAAGCACTACGTGGAAAACAAAATGAAACCGCTGCTCTCGTCGCACGTGCCGGAGAAGGCGCGGAGCGCGAACGAATGATTACTGAGTCGCGCGGACTTAAAGATGGGCTTCAAAAAAAAGAGGAAGAACTTGCCGAGGTGATGAAGAAATGGCAGGGCCTCATGCTTCAGGTTCCAAACATTCCCGACATGTCAGTGCCCGAGGGTGCAAGTGATTCGGAAAATGTCGAGGTACGAACATGGGGAGAAATTCCACAATTTAATTTTGAACCAAAGGACCAAATTGCGCTTATGGAGTCGCTCGACATGGTTGACTTTGAGAGGGGAACAAAGGTCGCTGGGTTCCGCGGATACTTTTTGAAAAATGATGCAGTGCTTTTGAACTTCGCGCTTTGGCAATTTGTCCTCGCAAAATTTGTTAGCAAAGGATTTACGCCAATCATGGTCCCTTCGCTTCTCAAGAAAGACGCATTCATCGGTACAGGGTATCTTCCGCAAAGTGAAGATGACCTCTATAAGACACAAGACGGCACGTATCTCTCGGGCACGGGAGAGGTCGCTACGATGGGCTATCACATGGACGAGATTCTTCAGAAATCAGACTTTCCAAAAAAATTCATCGCATTTTCAACTTGCTTTCGCCGTGAAGCGGGGAGTCACGGAAAAGATACAAAGGGCGTCGTCCGCGTACATGAGTTTTTCAAAATGGAACAGGTTGTTCTATGTGAAGCAAGCCATGAAGAGAGTGTTAAATATCATGAGGAACTCACGGCCATCTCTGAGGAAATCATGCAGGACTTAAAGATTCCGTATCATGTTGTTTTGAACTGCGGAGGCGATCTTGGGCTTGGACAGGTAAAGAAATATGATATCGAAGCATGGGTACCTTCAGAAAAGAACTATCGTGAGACACACTCCGCATCGTATTTTCATGATTTCCAGACACGACGTTTGAATATTCGCTACAAGGATACTGACGGCAAGCTTCGTTTTGCGCACTCACTCAACAATACTGCCCTTGCGTCCCCACGCATTCTCGTGCCGTTGATTGAAAATTATCAAAACGCCGATGGCACAATAACCGTACCAGAAGTGTTGCGACATTATATGGGGAAGGACAAGATAGGCTAACTTTACAAAATATGACACGCCTTAAGCAACATTTTGCGCGTGCGCGAGAGGAATATAAAACGTGGAGCAGATGGGGAGTTGCCTCCGTCTTTCTCGCACTGCTTTTTTTTATTGCTTTGGGTGGAGTGTCACAACATGAACGCTGGAAAATACAACACATAGAAATAAAAAACGGCGGAGTTGTGTCACAAGATGAGATACTTGCAGATGTAAAGAGCCTTCTTGTGGGGAATTATTACCTTGCTTATTCTCGAGAGAACAGCTACTTGTTCCCTAAAAATGAAATAGAAGCGCTTCTCGTGGACACGTATCCGGTACTTGCGACCGTACGAGCAGGAAGAACAGACTCTCACACGATTTTCATAGAAACAACTGCGCGAGAGGAATATGCTTTGTGGTGTGGGGAGAAATATCTTTTTGAGAACCCATACCAAAAGGGAGACCTCACCAATTGCTATTTCATAGATAAGGACGGTTTTCTTTTTAGTAAGGCGCCTGCATTTTCTTCGGGAGTTTATTTTGAGGTGTATGCTCCCCTTGATTATAAAAATGAAGGAGACCCTCTTCGTTCCAGCGTAAGAAGCAGTGAGTACCATGCTGTCACAAATATTTATGATGTATTTAGAAAAGACCTAGCGGAACCGATGCGCATCGTGATAAAGGAAGAAGGAGAAATTTCGGTGATATTGAATACAAGCGCACTGCACCCCTTCCTCCGTGGAGTAGAGATTCGCACTGATATGAATACGAATGCTACAACCTCTGCTTCAAATTTAATAAAGGCTCTTTCTACGCAGTTCCCGAATGGAGAAGTCTCAAAAAAGAAACTTATCTATATTGATATGAGATTTGGAAACAAGATTTTCTTTGGATATGAGAACTAAAATATTTTTTGTGGTAGAGTAACGCCTATGAAGAGTGAAGACAAAAATAATCTTAACGACAAGCCTCACATGGGTTTTTGGGAAGACCTGAAAAAGCCGTTTTTTGTCTTGGCTCCAATGGCTGATGTTACCGACACGGCCTTTCGCCAGATTATAGAAAAATATAGTCGGCATGGAGAAAGGGGAGGAGGCCCTGATGTGTTTTGGACCGAGTTTGTTTCTGCAGACGGGCTTTGCTCGGCAGGGCGAGAAGTGCTTCTTCGCGACCTAGCATTCACTCCACGTGAGCATCCAATCGTAGCGCAGGTATTTAGTTCAAACCCTGACCACATGTTTAAGACTGCTGAACTCATAAAGAAACTCGGCTTCGATGGGATCGATATCAATATGGGATGCCCCGACAAGAGTATTGAAAAGCAAGGCGCAGGCGCGGCACATATCAAAGATTTTAAAACTGCTCAGGATGTAATTCGTGCTGCTATGGCAGGGGGAGGAGGCTTGCCAGTCTCTGTGAAGACACGCATCGGCTACAATAAAGAAAATCTCGAGGAGTGGATGAAGGCACTTCTTGAGACAAAGCCTGCAGTGATCACCATTCACGCCCGCACACGCAAAGAGCTTTCGCTTGTGCCAGCGAGATGGGAAGAGGTTGCTCGAGCGGTAAAGCTAGCACAAGGAACGGGTACACTCATCATTGGTAATGGCGATGTGCGGGACCTCGCGGATGCACGTACGAAAGCAGATGAGACAGGCGCGGATGGCGTGATGCTCGGACGAGCGATATTCGGCAACCCATGGCTTTTCGACAGTGGACGTACAGGAACGGAGATTCCATTGAAAGAAAAATTTGAAGTCATGATTGAGCATACGCATCTTTTTGAAAAGCTACTCGGAGATATAAAAAACTTTGCCATTATGAAAAAGCATTATAAAGCATATGTAAATGGTTTTGATGGAGCGAAAGAGCTTCGCGTGCGACTCATGGAAACTGATAATGCTGACCAAGTAGAAAAAATTGCACGAGAATTTATGAAGAATCACACTGAAGGGTAAAGTCAAGAAAGTTGTTTGACATTGAGTATCCAAATTGATATTATTTTTTCGGACAATCATTCTTTTTTAAACAAGGGGCGGTTATGGATACAATACACTGTAGCGACAGTCGTGAAATCATACTGAGAAATAATCTATTGAGAAATCTAGAGTTTCAGTTAGCTGATGTTAGATTAAAGCTTCAAGATCTATACCGACGAGCAGACCGTGAGGCCGTAGACTTAGTCATAAAGTCAAACGAGCAGGCGATGAAAATAATCATGAACAATATTGAAAAAGTGAATGCTGAAATCAATCTGATTCGTCAGCAAAATCGCTCCAGTAATCTTGGACAAACTACTCTCGCTTTTTAATATCTAGATATTACCGCCGGCAAGCAACCGGCGGTTTTTTTTCATGCTTTTTTGGGGTAACGAAGTTTTTTGCTATACTGTCCATATGTCAGATATCGCCCTCTATCGCAAATACCGCCCAAGCACATTTGCAGATGTTATCGGGCAGGAGTCTATCGTGAAATCTCTCGAAGGGGCTATCTCCAATAAGTCTATAACCCACGCTTACCTTTTTTCAGGCTCGCGAGGTACAGGCAAGACTTCTATAGCGCGTATCTTTGCTCGTGAGATTGGCACGTCAGAGAATGACACCTATGAGATTGATGCGGCGTCTAATCGCGGTATTGATGATATCCGCGCGCTTCGTGATGCTGTGCATACGCTTCCATTTGATTCTGAATACAAAGTCTATATCATCGACGAAGTACACATGCTTACTAAAGAAGCTTTCAACGCTCTCTTGAAAACACTCGAGGAACCTCCACGTCACGTAATCTTTGTACTCGCTACCACAGAGGAAGAAAAACTTCCCGAGACAATCGTTTCGCGTTGTCAGTCATTTCGTTTCAAGAAACCTTCGCATGTTACACTTCAAAAACTTGTTGAAGCGGTTGCAAAGAAAGAAGGGTTCAAGCTTGAACCAGCATCATCAGACCTTATTGCGCTTTTAGGTGACGGTTCATTTCGTGACACATTAGGCACGCTTCAAAAAGTTATTTCTGCTTCAAGTGATAATAAAATAACATTGAGTGAAGTTGAGACCGTACTTGGTGCGCCAAACTCTCGCCTCGTTAATGAGTTTATTGGAGCTATATCACACAGAGATATTGAGCGGGGAATTAAGGTTCTTGCACAGGCAAGTGAAGGAGCGGGGGATATGAAGGTTTTTCTTGACCTTGTCGTGCGAAAGGTGCGCTTCACGATGCTACTTCGTTTCGCGCCGGGGCTTCGAGAGGATATTGAGAATAATTCTTCCGACGAGGATTTTGTATTCCTCACAAGTCTCGCGACAGCGGGGGCAAAGACTGTAACGTCAAAAGAGCTTATAGAGCTTCTCGGCGCGTATGCGGATCTTCGTACGACATCGATTCCTACGCTTCCACTTGAACTTGCGCTCTTTCGCATCATCGGGCATACTACAAAAGTTCAATAAAACATTGTTATGCAGTGAAAAAGAGGGAAGTAGGACAGTGTTGTGTTGAGTAAATATTTGGGAGATCGTCTAATGGTAGGACAGCGGCCTTTGAAGCCGTGAATCTAAGTTCGATTCTTAGTCTCCCAGCCAGTTTGAGATAGGTTCGCGCGCTCGAATTCCTTATCATCTGCAAGTTGTA
>JBBTZQ010000022.1:0-18185 GCA_038061275.1 Patescibacteria group bacterium | reverse complement strand
CCCATTTCAAAAAATCTTTTTGGAAATTCTTTTGCGAACGCATCCATCTTTGTTGACTCCATTAGGTCACAACAAAGCGCAACAACGCGCTCATCTTCCCTACCCGCATGCAGAAGACCCTCTCCAAACCCCTGACGGATTGGCAACTGGTCTACATCAACATCAAAAAGTTTTGGGTTAAGCGAGATGTTCATAAAAATATTAAATCATATTTGACATACGTGCTACCAAAACATTACCTAGAACAACAGTGACGATCATTGTTCCTAGAATAATCGTGAGAAGGATGTGTCGTTTATCTCTATTCCCCAACATAACCCCTGACAATAGGGCCAAAAAAGACACTGGGATAAGTAGTAAGAATCCCATAATAACGATATCGACAACTCTTCCAAAAATTAAGCCTATTGAACTGCTATATAACTCTACAACAAAGACTTGCAGGAGTGTCGTGAGAAAAAACAGTGAGCTCAACACCAAA
Source organism: Patescibacteria group bacterium (assembly GCA_038061275.1). Classification (GTDB taxonomy): domain Bacteria; phylum Patescibacteriota; class Minisyncoccia; order Phycocordibacterales; family UBA1550; genus UBA1550. The sequence goes on along the minus strand of JBBTZQ010000022.1, from coordinate 17,704 downwards.
AATATCCATAGGCAAACCACTGAGTTCTTTTCGCTTATCAAAAAATTTTTTATTCTTTCTTTCATAGTATGTTAATTATTATTCATGCTCGCTTGTAATCAATCCTCCTAAAGTGCGGAGTTCAGCAAGAGCGCTCGTGCCTTGGTCTTTGTTGGGAGGGTTGCCGTGCCATTTATAATCCCGTTCAAACATCTCGACACCCTTCCCGGGAATCGTGTGTGCGATGATGATTGACGGTTTTTCGAAGATTGCTTTCGCTTCATTGACAGCATTCACGATTGCTTCCATGTTATGTCCGTCAATTTCAAGCACATGCCACCCAAACGCTTCCAATTTATCGCGAAGCGGTTCAAGAGGCATGACATCTTCTGTAAAACCGTCAATTTGAATATTGTTGCGGTCGATGACTGCTACAAGGTTCCTGAGTTTTTCTTTTCCCGCGAGCATCATCGCTTCCCAGACCACACCCTCGTTCAATTCTCCATCGCCAAGGAAACAATATATATAACGGTCAACAGAAACTCCTTTGTCCAAGCGATCTGCAAGCGCCATACCGATCGATTGTGAGAGCCCGTGCCCTAGCGGACCAGAGCTTGTCTCGACCATAGGAAGATACTCGCGATGTGGGTGCCCTTGAAGACGTGAGCCGAATTTGCGTAGGGTTTTAAGTTCCTCGATTGGGAAATACTCGGCATGCGCCATCGTCGCGTAGAGTACTGGACAAATATGCCCGTTCGAAAGAACAAGTCGGTCACGATCTTCCCATGCGGGATTCTTTGGGTCGTGTTTGAGAATATGAAAATAAAATGCGGTAAAAACATCCGCCATCCCGAGAGGACCCGCGGTGTGTCCTGACTTTGCTTCTACCAAACTCTTGATGATTGACCGGCGAATGTCATTCGCCTTCTCTTCAAGGAATTTTATTTTATCATCATGAATGTGCGCCATGAGTCTATGATACCAAATTTCTCATCTCAAGAACAGCGAGCGAGACATCTCCGCTCTTTAAAATTGCCGATCCCGCTACAAGTCGCGTAGCACCAGCCTCCACAAGCGTCTCTGCCGTTTTCATACTTACCGCTCCATCAATGCTAATAGGCATATCGGGACGAAGTGTGCGAATGGACCGCACATGCCCGAGAACACGCTCATCAAAGGCTTCGCCTTGAAATCCTATTTTTTCGATTCCCATACATTGCACGAAATCGACACGGTCAAGGTACGGCTCAAGCGCGGAGAGCGGGGTCGTTGTGTTGATCGCAAGACCAAGCTCGACCAATCCCTTTGGCACAATGTTTCTAATTGTTTCAAAATCCTTCATCCCCTCTACGTGAACAATAATGCGTAGCGCGCCTGCCATCACCCACTTCAAAACGTGCTCCTCGGGTTTCTCAATCATGAGGTCAACCTCATAATCAAGAATGTCCCACTCGGGCATTCCCCTTTCTTCTGAAAGAATCTCCTTAAAATATTCGTCCCCTGGATGATACGGCCACGTGCGAGCAGGAACAAATTTGCCATCCATAATATCAAGCTGAATGAGTGGAACGACGCCCGCAAAAAAACCGGCCTTCTCGACAAGGTCGTCAAAACTTTTCGGCATTACTGCGGGAATGATCTCGATCATGATTTAAAATTAAGATTGACCAGCGTCAATTTTTCTTATTCGTCGCAAATGTTTTTCGGCATCGCTAAATGGTGTCTGGAGAAAAATGCGAACTGCTTCTCGCGCTTCATCAATATCAATAAAGCGAGCGCCGAGGGACAAAATGTTTGCGTCATTGTGTTCTCGTCCAAGCACAACAATATCAAGCGGTCCTCCATAATAAACTACCGCACGAATGCCTTTCATACGGTTGGCACAAATGGCCTCACCTTGCCCGGAACCGCCAAGAATGATCCCTCGTGACTCTGTATCGTGTGCTACCATTTCTGTAACAGGACGAATGAAGTCAGGATAATCATCGAGCGGGCTAAACTCGTGAGCCCCCATATCTGAAACGTCATTTCCTAATTCTTTTAGAAATTTTCCCAACTGTTCTTTAATTTCATATCCTGCGTGATCAGCGCCTATATATACTTTCATAGAATATTATTTTATTTGCTCTGCTACTTTTACCACATGCTTCACGAGGGTATTCGTGTATCCCATCTCATTGTCATACCATGACATTACTTTCACAAGGTTGCCATCAACCACGCGCGTCATGTCGAGGTCCACAATAGCGCCATAAAGCTGTCCTATGATATCTGAAGAAACGATAGGCTCATCGGTCACCGTAAAGATGCCATCCCAACGAGGGTCTTTTGCGGCATCGCGGAGGATCTGATTTACCTCCTCTACTGATGTGTTTCTCTTTGAGATAAATGTAATATCCGCAATAGAACCCGCAATGACAGGCACGCGCACCGCTATACCGTCAAATTTTCCCACGAGATCAGGCACCGCTTCGGTCACGGCGATTGCTGCGCCCGTTGATGACGGCACCATGTTTTGAGCAGCGGCGCGTCCTCCACGAAGATCTTTGCCTCCAGGTCCATCAACAATCTTTTGTGTCCCCGTGTATGCGTGCGTCGTGTTCAACAGCGCCTTTTCGATACCAATCTTTTCATGCAAAATAGTGATGACGGGCGATACTGCGTTCGTGGTACATGAAGCATTTGAGGAAATCTGACACGTTGCGAGCTTGTCGTCATTGATACCCATAAGGACGGTTGCTCCGACAACACCTTCTGCGCCCGCGCCTTTCACAGGTGCGGTAATCACCACACGTTTTGCGCCTGCATCAAGATGAACTTTTGATTTCTCATAACTTGTAAAGAATCCAGTTGATTCAACAACGATATCAATGTTGTGTTTTGCCCAAGGAAGTTTCGTTGCGTCTTTTTCTTGTACGAGGACAACCTTCTGCCCATTCACGATGAAGCCCGCTTCTTCGTGCTCGTTCCCGCGGACGATGGTCACATCAAAATCGGCACGACCGTATGCAGTATCGTATTTAAGAAGGTACGCCATGTTATCCAAGTCGCCAAGGTCGTTCACCGCGACGATCTCGATTTCAGGACGCGCCAATGCCAATTTATAAAATGCTCGTCCAATGCGTCCGAATCCGTTGATAGCCACTCGTACTTTTGTCATATTGCTTATGTATTATAAAAATTAGTAACCTATGCCCCCTATTTTATCATATAGAGGCAGAAAGGCATATGTGTCTTTATCAAGGTTAAACCTTGATAAACATAAGATTATCTCACCTTCATCCAACGATCCCCACTATCAATACTTTTGTAGATACTATTTTTATTTGTCAGCGCGTACACGACACCTGCTTGTGTTTTACTGAAAGCAAGATAAAGTACCGCCTCACCTCCAAATATCTCCTGTATCCTCTGCCACGTTACCCCTCCGTCAGTACTCTTGCCCATTCCGCCAAGATTCTGAGAAAATGCAAGAGCGTATGAGGAGAGCGGGTCAACAGCGAAGACCGTCACCCCTCCTCCTTTTAGTTGCGTTGATACAGCCTGCCAGCTGTCGCCTCTATCTCTACTTATTTCTACTCCGTCTGGAGTTGAAGCATAGAGAGTGTTCTCATTCTTTGGGTCAGATGAAAGAGAAATTGGGGTAATCGCACTCTTTGCGTATTCCCACGAATGACCTCCGTCAGAGCTTCTTTGTAATTTGTCTCCGTAAACACCGTACACGATGTTTGGATTTGCTTGACTTACCGTCATGGCGTGCAAATCAACAGGACCCCCAAGTCCGTCCGAAATTTTCTCCCACGTTATGCCTCCATCCGTTGTTTTTTGGAATCCAATGTTTCCTCCGCGCGCAGAATGTCCACTGCTGAAGAAAGTATTTGGTTCTGTGGAGTGAGTACTGAAACCCATAAGGTCATCTCGTGTCTTTCCTATCTGAAACAGGTCTTTATCATCAGAGAGGAGGAACAAACCTTCGTGCGTGGCAATGTAAACTTTTTTCGGGTCGGATATATCTACTGCTATACCATGCGAATGACTAAATGATATTATTGGAGTTAGCGCATTTTCAGAGCTATTTTTAGTCTGTCTACCATAAAAAGCAAACAAAAAGAGACTTCCGACTAGTAATACGGCGACCAATAAACCAATAACTTGAACATTGTTTTTTGTTTCCATAGTTTTGTTGCTCGTGTTTTAAAAAATTGGGGACCTATACTCTTCATATTATCATACAGAACAAAAAAGTGGCACGTGCTGCCTTTTTCATTTCCACGGTCTCACCTTGGAAATCAATTTTTACTTTTGATATTCCATTCTGATTCATATTTCCTATTTCAACTCTTCCTCAAGCAGTCGCCTGAGTGTTTCAGGATTCGCGGAGCCTTTGCTTATCTTCATTCCTAGCTCTATTTCAAGATTTAGTGCTTCATCCAAACCTCTTTTGAAATTCCTGATTGCAAAATAATACTGGCAAGTGTTCGAGGTTTGATGGCAACACTCGCATGATACGGCACACAAACTTGACGATATTGACCGCCCGCATGCCCGACATAATAAAAATGGCTTCCTCGTGTATGGTTTAAAACAAAATTGTGCTCCTTGAGCACGAGGACAATATCTTTATACTTCCAATTTTTTAACCCGTTTGGCATTATACGGTCGCGACTCCGTAAGTATTGATTTGAAACGGAGACTTTACTTTCCTTGTCGCATTTGCAACGGACCAAAGTTTTTCATATTCAGGAGCGGGTTTTTGGTTGAGGGGCGAAATTCTAGCACCCTTTACTTTTTGACACGACTCAACATATCCTTGCATCGCATCAAAAAGATTAATGAGCGCAATCTTTGGATCATCTCACGACTCCACGATATTAAACTCTAGAGCGGTCGCATACCATGTACCGCCGTCCTTGAAAACGATATACCGCACCTTGCCTTTTTGAGGAGTATTCATAATTTAAACTATACCAGAATGTTGTCTTTTTTGAAAGAGAAAGACGATACTACTTCAACGCTTCTTCAAGAAGTTTCTTGAGCGTTTAGATAATTGTGCCGCCATTTCTATCGCAATATTCTCTGGCGACATAATTGAATATATTTGTATATCACCAATATTATTATATATCCGATAGCGCTCCATAAACTTTTTTCTCTCCCTTTTTTCTTCGAGGCCAAAACCTCGAGCAAGCTGGCGACGAACTATAATGTCTGTACTTTCTTTAATAGAGACAGATGGAAGCAAACAAATACTTACCCCTTGTTCCTTTAGTGTATCTCTATGCTTTGTCGTTAAGTTGTCCATTTCTTCGTGAGCCAAAAAACCAGACGAAAGAACTATGACGGATTGCTCAAGGAGTGCCGTGAGTATTGAATAAAATAATTCCGAATTCGCAAGACAATATTTTTTGTATCCGTACTCTTGTATGTATGAATCGATTGGACCGATACGGTGCATAAACACTTGGTCAAGATCAATAAAAGGAATCCTGAGCACTGAGGCAAGGAGAGCACCACTTGTGCTTTTTCCCACACCACCAGGACCAATAATAAAAATATGTTTTGAGCTCACTTTTTAAATTTTAACAATTTAAACCTCCAAGAAGAATCAAATTCTCCATACTTTACATTGTACATAATTCTTAGTATTCTAAAAACAGATTCTTCCAGATAAACCTTTCTTAAAAGGAGTAAATCATGTTCAGAGAGAATCATGGCCACACATTAGCACATCTTCCTCAAGTTGTTTTGGGAATGGAAAGAAGTGTGTATTTCACACATGCAGAAGTATGCCAAAGACTAGGCATACAAATTGATTTAGGTAAGAATAATGAATACGAGAAGGTTTGTTTGGAAAATATTATGGGTGAAATAGGGGTTGACCTATACCTTAATCGTTTAACCGAGGTAGGAATCCTAAACCGTAAAGGTTACCGATATTGGTGGGGCCTGGACCCAAATTCGTAATGATATACGACAGCGCCGCAAACAACTGTGCGGCGCTGTCTTTTTGTAAATCTACTACTTCAACGCTTCTTCGAGCAGTCGCTTGAGGGTTTCAGGGTTTGCGGAGCCCTTGCTTATCTTCATCCCCTGCCCAAGTAAAAACTGCATGACTGCGATTTTGCCCGCGCGGTATTCATCGGCAACTTTTGGATTGTCAGTAATGATCTTCGCGCACATTTCTTTGAGCGCGCCTTCGTCGTTAGTCTGAATGAATCCTTTTTCTTTCGCAATCTTCTCAGGGTCTCCGCCTTCTTTGTATAAAATAGCGAGCGTGTCCTTTGCTCCGCGCGAAGAGAGCTTATTCTCGCTTATCATCTTGATGAGGCCTGCAAAAGAAGCGGTGGTAACCTTCCCCAGAGTAGCATCTTCTTTCATAAGACTCATGAGATCCGAAGTAATATAGTTTTCAGCGAGTGGAGCAAGTTTCTTGTCCTTCAGGATCTTCATCACGTCCTCAAAAAAGTTCCCCATCATACTGTCCGCGACAAAAAGCTCTGCCGAAATAGCTTTCACATTGTACTCATGAATAAGTCGGTCGCGTTTCTCCCAAGGAAGCTCGGGAATCTCTTTTGAAAGATTGCTGTGAGAAAACTCTGGAATCTCGCTGATTTTTAACTTTGGCAAATCCGGGTCGGGGAAATAGCGATAATCATGGGCACTTTCTTTTTTACGCTGTGAAAATGTCACGAGTTTTATCTCATCCCATCCACGTGTTTCCTGCACAATCTCCCCTTCTCCACCATCGAGAATTCTCGTCATGCGCTCTACCTCGTATTGAATGGCGCGTTCGACTGAACGAAACGAGTTTAGGTTTTTTACCTCGACTTTGGTGCCGAGCGTTTCCGTCTTTGATATTGAAATATTCGCTTCGACGCGCATCTCGCCCTTTTCCATATTTGCATCTGACACGCCAAGTGTGCGAAGAAGGAGCTGAAGCTCGCGCGCGAATGCACTCGCATCTTCCGCCGTTTCGATGACGGGTTTCGTCACAAGCTCCATAAGGGGCACTCCCGCGCGATTGTAATCAACGAGACTCCCGTTCACGCCATCGTGCGAAGAGCTTGCCGTGTCTTCTTCAAGGTGCACGCGCTCGAGCAATACGCCGTTCAATGCCCCTCCTGTAACGAGTGGGTACTTGTATTGGCTAATCTGATACCCTTTCGGAATATCGGGATAAAAATAATTTTTACGGTCAAACTCGGTGAAATCCGCGAGGTTGCCCCCGACCGCAAGGCCGACCTTGAGGACATGCTTCACCGCTTCCTTGTTGATGACTGGAAGCGTCCCCGGATGTGCCATGCACACAGGACAAATATTCACATTGGGTTCCGAGTTGAATGGGTCGTTCGCGGAGTTGCAGAACATCTTCGTTCTCGTTTTGAGTTCCGCATGAACCTCGAGTCCAACCGTTAGTTTATAAGTCATATACGAAGCAGTATATCATAGGGCTAAGAAAATTTCTTATGCCATCTTCAAATAATATCCTTACACTGCGGCACGAAGAAGCTTCATGAGATCATCTTTGAAAGTCTTCATCACCTCGTCATCAAGAATAGATATTGTAAAGATGCTTGCGTTAGGATTCTTCTTTTTCATCAAATTGAGAACCTCTGCCACATGCTCTGGAGAAACCGTGTCTGTCTTTGTGAGAATAATTATTTCTGACTTTTTTGCGAGGTCTTCTCCGTAAAGTTCGAGTTCTTTGCGAACAGTCTCATATACAGCAATAGGGTCTTCGTTCTCAAGCGATACCAAATGCGCGAGCATTTTTGTTCGCTTCACATGTCGTAAAAATTTATGCCCAAGCCCGCGTCCTTCGCTTGCGCCCTCGATGAGTCCTGGAATGTCGGCCATGATGAATCCGTGCAATTCGCCCAAGTTCGGCTCGAGCGTTGTAAACGCATAAGCAGCCGTTTTTGCATTCGCGCGCGAGAGCGCATTCAAAAGACTCGACTTTCCTGCATTAGGCAAACCAACAAGCCCTAAATCTGCTACAATCTGTAGTTCAATAAAATATTCTGAATCCTGCCCTTTCATGCCAGGCACATGTTCTACCGGCGAACGGTTCGTCGAGCTCTTGAAGTGCTCGTTGCCGTATCCGCCTCGTCCACCCTTGAGCATGAGTACTTTCTCTTCATCTTTAAGGAGTGTAACCGCTTCTCCTGTGCGAAGATTTTTTACTATAGAGCCGAGCGGAAGGTCGAGAATAAGATCATCACCGTTTCTTCCGTGCAAACTATCGCTCCCACCGTCACCCGCGCGTTCAGCAAAAAAATCTTTTTGATGGCTATACTTTGAAAGTATATGGACGTTGCGGACGCCACGAACATAGACACTTCCTCCGTGTCCTCCATCGCCCCCAGAAGGTCCAGCAAACTCCTTGCCCTTCTCATGTTTCCACCGCTCGACGCCATTACCGCCGTCTCCAGCTTTCATATAAATTGTTAATTCGTCTATAAATGCCATGATTATTTGTATAGTATAAGATTATCCTATGTAAGTTACCCCTATTGATTCAATCCCTTTTTCAGCTCTTTTTCTTTCTTGCGAGCGTAATATGAAACAAGATATCTTCGAAGTAAGATGAACCCTACCACGAAAGCCAGAATGAGTAAAGCGAAGTACGCAGCCTTGTGCGTCATTTGAATCGCAAGGTATCCAAAAAAGTATCCGACCGTCCCGTACAAAAGCACCCACACAATCGACGCCAGAGATTCTGCTTCAAAAAAAGTCCTAAATTTTACTTTGATAAATCCTGAAACAACCACAGTTGCTCGATTCGCCCCATAGATAAATTTTGAAAAGAAAATAGATTTGAACGGCCGTTCACGGAATTGCGGTAAAAAATGAAGAACTATATTTTGAGAACGAGTAACAATTCCCCGCATATAATTTTTATCACTAAGCTTGAACGCAACGTAATACCATATGAGATTTCCCAGAAATACGCCGAGAAACGCAATCCAAAACACATCTCCGAGGTCAAATGCTCCCAAATGCGCGAGCATTCCCGCTATAATCAGAAATGCCTCACCTTCAAGAAGCATTGCAACGAACAGCAGAAAATACCCCGTGTATCGATGGGCTTCCACAAACGGAATAATGTGTTCAATAGTTATGCTTTCCATGTATCTCGCTATGTTACGTTAGTCGTTACGATCTTTCAAAAGCATGTTCACAAGAACGCCGACCACTGACATAATGAGGGCTCCAAAAAATGCGGGTACAAAACCTGAAACTTCAAACCCTTCGACAAAACTTCCGATTCCCCAAAACAGCAGGGCGTTCACGACAAAAGTGAAAAGTCCGAGCGTGATAATCGTAATTGGGAGGAGTACGAGGAGAATCACGGGTTTAACAATGAGGTTTGCCAACCCCCAGATCAATGCAACAATAAGCGCCGTACCAAACTCGCTAATCGTAATTCCAGGAACAATACTCGGAAGCGCGAGGAGTGCAAGTGCGACAATAATCCATTTGGCAAGAATACGCATTAGTCTAGTATACACGTACGATATAAAATCGAAAAGCTTTTCAAAACTGCGTCGGGTAAATTATACCATCCCCAATCAAGTCTTTCGCGTAACTCGTGGTGGTATTACTTTACCAAATTTATCGGGTTCCCGTTTTGGAACGCATTGATATTCTCGATGGTCGTATCGAGAATGCGCTTAATAGCTTCATCAGTATTGAACGCATTGTGAGGAGTTACTATCGCTCTCGGATGATCGATAATGTAATTATTTTCAAGGACTGTTCTCATACTCTCGTCGCTTGGGTTCGGCGTGAGAAAAAGTTTTGTCTCATCATTGACATATACTTCATCCTCAAGCACATCAAGCCCAACCCCGCCTAAAACTCCCTCATGAAGCGCCCTTGCAAGAGCCTTAGTCTCAATAAGTCCCCCGCGCGCCGTATTGATGAGAATACTTCCCTTCTTCATCGTCATAATATTCTCCATATTCAAAATATGATGCGTTTCTTTCATATAGGGCAAGTGTAGGCTCACCACATCAGATTGCTTGAGAAGGTCTTCGAGCGTGACGTATGAGAACCCGAGCTCTTGCGCGAGCTCCTTCCTTGGATACGCATCAAACGCAATCACGTTCATTCCAAAACCCTTTGCTTGACGAATCATGTATTCGCCGATTCTTCCCGTCCCCGCGATACCAATTGTTTTTCCATTTAAATCAAAGCCTCGGAGTTTGTCTATTTGTGAAAAGAGTCCTTCGTCGCGCACCCTTTTCGTGCAGTCGAGAAGCTTCCTAGAAAGTGCGAGCAATAGCATGAACGCAAATTCAGCGACCGTGTTCTGTCCGTACGCTGGAATATATGAAACCGAGATGCCACGTCTGCGCGCTTCTTCGATATCAATGTGGTCAATGCCCGTTGAACGCGCGACGACATGTTTCAAATTTGGGAATCTATCCAATTCTGTCTTTCTTACCGGCGAATTCACGAACACTGAAAGTATTTCCGCACCATCATCACGAAAATCAGGATAATCAACAATCGATCCTTTCAAAAAAACAATCTCTTCTCCCACTTCAAGATGCTCCTTTGCGTATCCCGCTTCCCAATCCTCGTTGTAGAAATAAAGAATCTTCATATGACACCTATTGTATCATAATCTGACACTAAAACGTGCCCTTGCGCAATTTCATTAAATTTGGCATAATGTGTTTACCGTAAAGCCCTAATACCGTGGGCTCTTTTACATTTTAAATCATGATTGAAAGCTTTTTTAACGGCATCCTCTACGTATTTCTCTTCGTAACCCTCTATTTAGAGGTGTTCTTTCTCATCACCTTCTTTGAGGAACGAGAAAATCTCGCCCCGAAATCAAAGAAACCGAAACTCTCATATTATCCTTCCACGACCATCATCGTCCCTTGTTGGAACGAAGAAAAAACCGTATCCAAGACGATCGATTCGCTCCTTCGCCTTGATTATCCAAAAAGAAAGCTCGAAATTGTGATTGTCGATGATGGCTCGACTGACCACACATGGGAAGTTGTTCAGAAGTTCAAAAACAATCCGCAGGTTAAACTCATTCATAAAGAGAACGGTGGCAAGCACACGGCGGTCAATCTCGCAATCGAGCAATGCTCTTCGGAGCTCATCGGGTGTCTCGATGCTGACTCGTTCGTGGATAAGGATGCTTTGAAAGAAATTGCGAATGCGTTTAATGAGGACCGTGAAATCATGGCTGTCACTCCAATGCTTGTGGTGCACGAACCGAAAACAATACTTCAGAAAATGCAAAAAACTGAATATCACCTCGGCGCATTCTTGAAACGCATGCTCTCTCCTCTTGACGGCATCAATGTTACTCCCGGCCCTTTTTCTATTTTCCGTAGAGAAGTTTTTGAAAAAATCGGACTCTACAAAAAAGCTCACAATACCGAAGATATGGAGTACGCCCTTCGCATGCAATCTCACCACATGCGTATTAGAAATGTTCACACCGCGCATGTCTATACATCGGCCCCAGGAACCCTCTATAAACTGTATCGTCAACGCCTTCGTTGGGCATATGGCACGATGAAGAATACTCTTGACTATCGTTTTATGATATTCCGTCGCGCGTACGGCATACTCGGCATGCTCGTTCTTCCGCTCTCATTCTTTGGCGTCTTTGTGTTTCTCTACAATTTCGGCTTCATTCTTTTTCATGCCGTAAGCAGATTGGTTGGTAAATTTGTAGAGTGGAGCGTTACAGGCATCTCGTTCTCAGTTCCAAATTTCGATTCTTTCTATTTCAACACCGATTTTATGGTGATCCTCGCGTACATCATGTTGGGGCTAGGACTCTTCATCATTTGGAATGGTGTCCGTCTCGCTGAGGGTCGTTTCCGCCCTAGCATGGGAATCCTTTACTTTATAGTCCTGTATGCTATCGTGGCTCCACTGTGGTTCGCGCGCGCAGTATGGAATCTCGCTCTTTCGAGAGGAACGAGTTGGCGCTAATATACTATCTATAACACTATGCGTAAAAAAATAGAAACAAAAAAATATGTGCTTGCGTTTGTCATCACGGCAATGGTTTTTTTGGGTGCGCTTGTTGTCAGCAATCAATCGGAAGGAAGGCGCCTTGCCGAAGTGCAGTCCATCGAAAACAAGATTGCGCTCGATATTCTTTCGTCCGAAACGCAATTTGCACTCCTTCGAGAATCATCATGTCGTGCCATCGATCACTCGACCGCTTTCTCCGAGGAACTTTCAACTCTCGCACAGAAACTCTCCTATATGGAAGACAATCTCGGCGGTGACAATGCTGAGGTTGTCAGTCTAAAAAAATATTATTCCCTCCTCCAGATAAAAGATTACCTTCTTGTGGGAAGAGTCAATGAAAAGTGCGGAATCAAGCCAATCACTATTATTTATTTCTACTCAAATGATGGAAGTTGCGAAGACTGCAAAAAAGAGGGTTATGTCCTCACAAAACTCCGTGAAGAATTCCCGGAACTTCGCATCTACTCATTTGACTACAACCTCGACCTTTCTGTCGTGAAGACCATGAAGTCCATCTATGATGTCAAAGAACCCCTTCCTGCGCTTATTATTGGTGACGAATCATATCATGGCCTTAAGAATGCAGAGGATATCGAAAAGATTATCCCAGAACTAAAAAAGCTTCGCGAAGCGCATGAAAAAGAGGCAAATCAAAAAACAGGGACGACAACGATAAAGAAAAACTAAACAAGAAAACACCCAGCTCTTTTTAAAGAGCTGGGTGTTTTCTTGTGCCTTGCTTATCCTTCATTCTCAATTAATTCCATAAACCCGAAAATTTCTTTAGTGTAGGTAGGAACAACTGAATTATTATAGTGATGAAGCTTTTCAACCGTCGTATTGTCCTTGTAATATCGTGCCGTATTAGGGTTGTTTCCTCCAAGGTTACGAGCCACAGTTTCTATGGCCTCATCGTAGCTTTTGAACTTAAGTTTACATGAACCCCATCCAAACGGATTTTTGTTACATGCAAATTTGCCACCAGTTGATTCTTTGATAGCGATTGCCGGCAAAAGACGCCAATCGAGGTTGTTTTTTTCTGCTTCTGCAATCAACTTTTCTCCGTATCCTTCTAGTGGCATGTTACGTTTTTCAAAATAGAGGTCTATTTTTCTGACATGATCCTTACGAATATCCTCTTCCGAGGGCTCATTCTTTACAGAAAGTGTTGCGAATCCGCTTTTACCCCAATCATTTTGTGCAAAAGTATTGGAAGGTTGTAGCATCGCAAACGGTGAGCCAGCGGTCAAAAATGGTATGAGTACCAGACCTCGAGCGAATTGTATTGTATTTTTTTGCATAATAAGCGGTATTTGCTCCGCCAACATCGTGGTCGTCATTTCCAAAACTTAAAATGGAAAAGCACCTTACAAAGGTGCATTCAATCTCTCGTTTCTATGTGTTAAGACTATCACATTCAGGTCAAAAAGTCAAGAGGTTCGAGCTTATCGCACTAAGGAACTTTGTAAAAAGTGTCCGTAAACCCTTGGTGTGTATAGCTTATCTGCCACTACTCTTTACAAAAGTCTGATTGTATTTTCTCATAATAACCCTCTTGTTTCTCAAAAAATTACATTCTTTTAACCAACATCAATCCTCCTCGCGTACATAGGTTGATAGTAGGTTATTCTCCGGGCTAAACACAAATTTTCCATAAAATCTCTTTTTTCCGAAGAAAAACGGCATCCAATACTCGTCATCGGGCCACATATCTTGAAAAGGAACTTCATTTAATCCGAACCATCGTGGCTCCATTTCCTCTGTTTCCACCGGCTCTCCCTCGTAGTCCAAACCGCGAAAAACATGCACCTCGAGGATCTCGGGGTTTCCTTCAAATTCAAAATGCATGAGTCCTGCAGACTCGAGGCTAGTGATTGTAATCCCGCATTCTTCCAACATTTCGCGACGAGTCGCCTCAGTGATCGTCTCCCCAGCCTCCACCTTCCCGCCAAACCCGTTCCACTTCCCCTCCCCGAATCCGCGCTTCTTTTTCCCAAGAAGTACATGAGTGTCAGTATGAATCAAACAGAGAGTTAAAATTTTCTTAGTCATTTTCTGAAAGCCCTTCTAGAAACAAATTTGCCTTTTCAAGAAGTTCTTCTTTTGTGCCTTCATTTTTTATAGAATAATCCGCCATCGCAATCACATCGTCTACTTGTTGAGCCTCCGGACGCCCGTGGCGCTCGGATTCCTCTTGCACCCTGAACTGTTCAAAGGAAACATGGTCGCCTGTGCGCCCCCTCCCCTTTGAGCGTTCGTATCTCACTTCTATCGGCGCATCTACTGCGAGAAGTGCGAATTGTTTGCCAAAAAGCTTCCTAAGAACTTCCACCTCCGCAACGTTCCTCAATCCCGAAATGATTGTATCCCCTGAAATAACCTTCGCCGCCTCCTCTGCAAGATATGCTGGACCCCTCTTTTTTCGCATTTCGATCACGAAATCGTGCATGTGCGCACGGTCGGAAAGAAGTCCATATTTTTTCATTTCAGCGCGGAGAAGGTCTCCCGACGAGATGTGTAAAAAACCCTTGGTTTCCAAATGGTGCGCGATTGTATCTTTCCCCGAGGAAGGATTGCCTGTAATTCCTATGATATGCATATTCTGTGTCGACCTTATCTTACCAGAAATTATTAGTAGCCCAAAATTTAGGCAATTACTCGCGGAGAACCCTACCGTATTATCATTTCTTCGAGCTTTTTTGGGAAATTAGTTATGACCTCACATCCAGTTTTTGTCACGAGCACCATGTCTTCTATGCGTATGCCTCCACACAGGTGCGCGTCCGTTTCGTCTGCATAATAAAGCCCAGGTTCAACGGTCACCACATTACCCGCACGAAGCACGGTGTCGTGCCCCATGGAAAGGCTTGGCTCTTCGTGGATATCAATACCAACGCCGTGCCCTAAACTATGAATGAACCCGCCCACGGGGCGTGTGTCAAAGTTTGTCGGGTACCCTGACTTTTCAAAAAAATCCCGCACGAGTTTTTCTATGTCGTTCGATATTGCGTCGTCTTTGATCTTTTGTATCGCTTGCTCTTGTGCCGAAAGCACGGTATTGTACATGCGCTTCATTTTCTCGCTCGGTTCTCCTTTGAATACCGTACGTGTCTGATCCGCAAAATAGAGCGTCTCAAACGAACGAGGAAAAATATCCATTACAATGGGCTCCCCTGCTTTCAAATTTCCATAGCCTTTACAGTGAGGATCGGCTGCTTCTTTTCCGCATGCAACAATGCTTTCCACGCCGAGATATCCTTCCGCGTAAAGCGAATCATCAATGATCTTACGCACATGGTGCGAAGCGATGGGTGTTTGAGAAAAGGTTGGGTGGTAAAGGAGACCGTCTCTCACACTACAGTCGGCGATAAAATCCATTCCCTTTCTTGTTGCTTTTTCAACTGCACGCTGTGCATTTGATATTTCTTGTATCTCGCGTTTGGTTTTTATCGCGCGCTCAGGGAAAAAAGGATCCCGTCTTACCGTGACCTTGAAATGTTCTTCTAAAACTTTCCCCAACGAAAAACGAATAGTGTGCGGAACGATGACTTCTTCCACGCCACGGTCCTTGAGAAAAAGTACGGGAACAGAGACTTTTTCGGCTTCTGCCTGTGCTCGATAGCTTTCATACGACACCACTTCGTCCACACGCGCCTCTTTCTCGCCTCGTTCAATTTCAAGAGACGAAAGTATGAGAATCTTTTTGCCTTCTATCTCACAATAGACCACGGGGTCAGGTACGCTATATCCTTCGGTAGCCCATAGGAGATCCGCAGAAAATTCTGGCGAACCGAGCGACGTCGCTCCGTAGATGAGAATAGCCTGTTTCATTTTACTCTGCGCCGTGGCACTTTTTGTATTTCTTTCCTGAACCGCATGGACAAGGGTCATTTCGCCCGACTTTATCCGAGTGTATTGGCTCTCGCGCGGATGATTCGTTTTCTCCCCCACCGATGAGTACCGCATTCTTTACAACCTCACGGGCTTTCTCTTCTTCTTTGATAAATGCCCCGGCGCCGATAGTGGGAATCATGCGCAATATTTCGTTTTGCACCGACTCTTTCATTTCGCGGAACATGCTGAGTCCCTCTTTTTTATATTCAATAAGTGGGTCACGTTGTCCGTACGCGCGGAGATTGACCGAGGATTTCAAGTAATCCATCGCTTCAAGATGCTCCATCCACATCATGTCGACCACTTGCAGAATGAGGCGTTTGACTGCCTTATAAAATTCCTCCTCGCCAACTTGAGAAATCTTCTCGTCGACAAGTTTTACTAAAGCTTCATTACCCGCAATCATTTCAGTAAGGTACGTACGCGCGCCGAGTGTGCCCTCCATGAGAACCTCCCGACGCTTGCCATACACGAACGCTCGCTGTTGCGTCATCACATCATCGTATGAAAGCACGTGCTTTCGCGAATCAAAATGAAATCCTTCGATTTTTTCCTGAGCAGTTTCTAGAGAATTCGTGATGATCTTGTTTTGAATCGCTTCATCCTCTGGAATACCGAGACGACCCATCATCTTCTTCACGATGTCCGATGCAAAAACGCGCATCAAGCTGTCCTCCATGGAAACGAAAAACTGGGTTTCGCCGGGGTCCCCTTGTCGTCCTGCGCGCCCGCGGAGCTGGTTGTCGATACGGCGCGCTTCGTGACGTTCGGTTCCCAAGACAAAAAGTCCGCCGAGAGATTTTACTTCTTCATATTCTTCGGGTGTTGATGGGTTCCCTCCAAGCTTGATGTCAACGCCACGGCCAGCCATGTTGGTCGCGATGACGACGCTTCCCTTTTTTCCTGCTTGCGCAAGGATTGACCCTTCACGTTCATGATTCTTCGCGTTCAAAACTTCGTGCTGAACGCCTTCTCGTTTCAAGTATCCCGAGAGGAGTTCGTTCTTCTCGATTGAAACGGTACCAATAAGCACCGGCTGTCCTTTTGCGTTGAGCTCTTTTACTTTTCGCGCTATCGCTTTGAACTTCCCGTTTTCTGTTTGGAAAATCAGGTCTTGCTGATCGATGCGGGAGACCTTGCGGTTCGTGGGAACTTTTATCACCTCAAGCTCGTACACCTTGAAAAATTCCTCGCTTGAAGTTTCCGCGGTCCCCGTCATACCCGCGAGCTTTTTGTACAGTCGGAAATAATTTTGAAACGTAATCGACGCGAACGTTCGCGATTCTTGCTGTATCTTTACACCTTCCTTTGCCTCAACCGCCTGGTGAAGCCCCTCAGACCATCTGCGTCCGGGCTGGAGGCGTCCCGTGAACTCATCAACGATGATAATCTCTCCGTCGCGGATGACGTATTCTTTATCAATACGAAAAAGCGCCTGCGCGCGAACTGCTGTTTCGAGGTGATGCACGTACTTCACTCCTTTTTCAGTGTAGATATTTTCCACACCCAAAAGCTTTTCCGCTTTATCAATACCTTCGTCAGTAATCTGCACCGCTTTTAATTTCTCATCAACAGTGTAATCTTCCCCTTCCTTAAGTTTCGCGGAAATTCCTGCAAAGACAACATAAAGATTCTCCGCGTCGCCCGAAGGAGCCGAGATAATGAGCGGTGTGCGCGCCTCGTCGATAAGAATAGAGTCAATTTCGTCAACAATCGCAAAATTATAGTCGCGTTGCGCGAGTTGTTCTGGGGCATATGCGATATTGTCGCGCAGATAATCGAAACCGAATTCATTGTTTGTTCCGTAGGTGAT
>JBBTZQ010000021.1:9785-23908 GCA_038061275.1 Patescibacteria group bacterium | reverse complement strand
GTTCCATGAACAAACTTTCCTCTATTTTAAGCTGAGCAATCACATCAAGAATGCGATAAAGCTCACCAAATGAAAAGTTTTTGCGTTCTGCAAACGAAAGCGCCGTGCGAGCATCCTGATCTGAAATATTGAGTTTTCTCAAGACCTCAAACAATCCTTTCATTCCGTCACGATAATGCGCAAGTGTGTAGTCCAAATCAAGCGCAAGCACAACACCGTCTGGGTCAAACATCCTTTTTGCAATCATTCCCATTGAAACCTCCCTTTTGATTAATGAAAAAAACAAAACCTTACCGCATACTATCTGAATGGCAAGACTTGGTCAAGATGACAACGTCTCAGTACAGTATTGCAAATTCATATGATAAGACTATACTTAAAACCATGATTCTAGATATTGGTTCTGGACACAAGCCAGACAAAAAAGCAAATATTTTGTTTGAATACAGCGATGCGGGGGATGAGCATCGCTGGAATAAATCACTTAAAGTTGATCGTCCTATAATTTTTTATAACCAGAAACAATTCCCTTTCAAAAAGAATGCTTTCAGAAAATCGATCTGTAAGCATGTACTTGAACATGTGGACGACCCAGTGTTTTTTCTTAAGGAAGTGGAAAGAATTTCAATGGGTGGCTATATAGAAACACCTTCTGAAATAGCAGAGCTGATTTTTACACCATACGATCAACATAAGTGGGTAATTAATTATATCGATGACAGTTTAGTGATCAAAAAGAAAACTGAGCATAACATTTCAAAATTCGGTAGACTCTTTGACTTTCTTGGCAAAAGCGAACGCGGATTTGAAAACAATTTTTACTGGAAGCGACGCGCCTTGTTTTTCATTGAGTACTACTGGAACGAGCGTATTGATTTTAAGATAGTCTCCCAATCAAAAGATACTGAACTTGACTTAAATTCTGATCAGGTGCTTGAGAAAATATGCAAGATCAATTTCGCTAGCGCCCGAAGGAACACCAATTTTCAGGCAAAGAAATGTTCATTATCTGAGGTGCTCGATTTTCTAGAAAAAAATATACTGACTCCCTGCTGCATGACATCAGTATATCGCAAAGAGAATGCCTTTTGTTGCACAAAGTGCGGTAGAAATTTTCGAATTGACGGGCTCAGGATAGACCTTTCACTATAGCGGGTTGTTCATCTTTCCATGTGTAGCTATGCTAAAATCGGGTGTGAGTTGTTTTCTGATTATAATCTGCACAGTTTTTGCTATTGCTTACATCTTTCATGACCCACTCTGTATAATTCCCATTAAACTGGGCCAAATCTAAATGCCTTATCGCGCAGAATTTCCTTACCTTTAGCGATAGTATATTTCTTGCCGAAGAAATTGCGTTGTGATACTGCTCGCCAAACTGGCTCGATGTGATTATATTCCTCAGCAAATGAAACTTTTTTCAAGAAATCAACGAGACCTTTTCCTGTTAATAGATTTTTCACAAACGCATCTCTCTGTTCCTTTTCAGGGTACTTCTCTAATGCCGATTCTTCCAAAAATGATTTCAGTAACCGCACCGACTCTCTTGGAAATAAATCAAGCCACTCGTCTGGAATATTTTCTTCATTAATCACAGCAATTTTTGTGTTTGACAATGAATGCGCCCACACCATAGCGTCGTATGTATACGATGGATTATATGAACTCGACAACGTAATTTTTGATAGGGCATCCAACGCAGGTCTCAAATCGTTGATGTTTACTATCTCTGCAGGATAAACAAAGTCAGGAATCTTGCCAAACAGTTCCGATATCTGAAAAATCCATTGTATGTACACATCAATTTGTTCCTGAACATTTTTATTAACACAAATGAACGTATCAATATCGCTGAAACCCTTATCTCTGCCACGGGCAAAACTACCAAAAATATACGCGAATGCAAGATCTGAACCAAATATTTCGTTAACACGCTTTGTAAACTCTTCGGAGACAATATCGCGAATTCTTTCATAAGAAGATTGTTTCGTTTGAGGCAATTCAAAATAGTGGGCAAAATCAGATAAACAATAATTATAAATTTCTCTGGGAATAAGAAGCGGTTTGCTAATTGTTATTCCACCCTTATTTATCTGAGATGCTCCCGCACCATATCCGCCATATTCTTCGGTGCCTCGCTCCACATCGTGAATTATCAAATTGCGCAACACGATGGTTCCTGGTATTTCTTTTGCAATATAGTCGCTGTCCCCAAAAACAGTTACATACATTTGCTCTTGAATGTACTGATTTTCTCGATCCTCAAAATAGTTTTGCAAATCGCTGTCAGAATCATATTCAGCAACAAGGATTAAAGGGCAGTATAATTCCTTATAATTGCAGAAATCCTTAATGTGATAACGAGATATAGTCGGTTCTGCAACACCTGTTCTAAAATTTATAGATCCACCACTAACAATAACACCGCCTCTATTTTTTGTTGAACTCAATTGTTCACTCATAGAGACCAACGAAGCAGTTTCCGACATTGGACCAACGATTACTCCTTCGTGATAGTCGCTCCCAACACTTATTTTATCTAACTCCACATGGAGATTAGCCAAAAAGTTTTCTATTACATCTTTGTGCACTAAAATCATATCGGGGCCCGCGCAATCTTGCCCGTTGTTAAATGTTTTCAAAAAGGCAACTTTCTGTGCCGCAAGCGCAACGTCCGCATTCGGAGTGACTACAACGGGATTATGCCCCACGCCATTGTAGATAAAGAGAGCATTCTTGGAGCAACACTCCTTCATTCTAAGAAAATTGTTATATTTCCCTGTAAAGATGACAACATCAGCATTTTTACATTCTTCTTCCACAAAAAGGTCCCGATTGTAATCAGTTACACGTACGGATGGATAGAATTCAGCAAAAAAAAGCTTCTCTACTAATTCAGAGAATACGGTATGCAATAATTGCGGCGCACGCACCGACGTTGACTTTGATTGATATGAAGGTATCGCCGCAAACAAAAATAAAGAATAAAGCGGCAGATTCAATGGAAGAAACACAGCGATTTTATCAACCTTCTTGTCTGTAAAAAATGAAATGTTTTCATAGATTGAGTTTAACAAATCGATAGTTCTTTTAATCTCATCTTCCGCAACAAGTCGACTCTCGTATTGTAACAATGTTTGAATTATCGATTCTTTATTCTGGTCAATAAAATAGGCGGTTTCCTTACAGTGTTCTTCTATGGATTTTCCTAAATGAGAATTTTTCATATATAACCGTTTTCTATAGCACCAAAGTACTTACTCAGCGACTCTATAACAGAGGCCACGGAGTATAATCTGGGCTCATAGCGCAGTTCGTTAGTAGTAATAGTCTACCACAGCATGGGGAGCTTTTCACTGTGTTTCCTTTGATTCTTAACGTATCTTTCTGTAATAGTTCAATTCGCCTTCTCTCAGACTATTGCGACATAGTAACCACCAGTCCAAAATTCTCCACCCAGAGGTCTTCCTTAGTGGTTTTCATAATATCGTCGAAGAGCAGTGCCTTGCTATACTTTACGGGAAACACAATGTGGTAGTGGGCGTCATATGCACAGTGGTAACCTTTTTGTGGGGTCATAGGCATAGGATACATCAGAAAACCAAGGGTCTTCTAATTTTCCTACAAGTACCCTGTGGCAGAGACAACAGGGAAACGAGTTATACCTTTAGTATGTGCGCGTGCGCAAACATAACGACAATCAAGGATAGTCCTTTGTTTTGTTATCTACATTCTCTCGGGGGCTGAGGTACCGAGAACCCAGAGACCTTCCTTCAGAACATTCTTTACACGTTTGGTGACAGCAAGATAATGTTCGGTTTTCTCTTTGTCGTCAGAGATAATTTGAGTATTTCCATAAAACCCATTAAAGAGTTGCGTGATCTCAAAAAGATACGTTACCAATTTTTGAGGAGCAATATTTTCAATTGCATCAGCGAACACAACCTCAAAATGAGCGAGTTCTCTTTCAAGGTTCATTGTTGGAATATTCTTGAACGCTGGTTCATATCCCTTCTCTTTACCTTTTTCAAGGAGCGAAGCACAGCGCGCATGAGTATAAAGAAGGTAAGGGCCAGAGTCACCCTCAAAGGATAGTGATGTTTCAGGATCAAAATTAATATTCATGCCAGGCTTCGAGCGTAGTACTGTAATACGGAGAGCCGCGAGCGCTATTTCGCGTTCGAGTTTCATTTTCTCTTCATTGCTCAAATGCGCTATTTTTTCTCCCGCCCTTTCTCTCACCTCTTCTTCAACCACACCAATTACATCAAGAGCAAGGGGTACACCTCCAAGACGGCTCGACATCTTTTGCCCTTTAAAAAGCATGCGGCCGTGCGGTACATGCAGGCTTTTTCCTACCCATGAAGGCCATCCGTTACCAAGCTTGGACGCAGCATCAAATACTACCTTGAAATGCGCGATTTGTTCAGCATCAGTTACAGAGAGCGACAAATCGGGAAAGAAATTTTTAATACCAACCGTTGCAAGTTTCTCAAATTTAATTTCAATCAACCCCAAATCTTTCGCTTCATAAGTAGGGTAACCTTGGCTATTGATAAACACCGAAGTGTTAATGTCTTTTCTTTCTTCGTCAGGAATATATACAACGGCGCCCTCACTTTCCTTAAACACACTCCTTTCACCTGTGTTTTTTTCTATGATTTTTTTACCTTCATATCCAGCCATGCTCTCATAAACAAAAGCATCCATTTCTGAACCTATTTCATTTAGTATTCTCTTAAAATATTTTTCGTTAATTTTTTTGGTCACACAAACTAAATCATAAAATGAATCGTCCTTGATGTTATACATTTTGTCCAAAACTTTTTTCGCGCTATTTAAACTTTCTTCGTTTTCATCGCACTCTTTTACCCCCCTAACATAAGATTCACCTAGATATTTTATAACTTCATCCTCCTTATTATTTTCAAAATAGTGAATATCAACCTTGCCTTCTTTTATATCCCCTTCAATAACAAATAGAGCTTTAGCAATCCCAAGAGAAACATCCGATGGAAACGCCATACTTTTCACATTTCCACCACTTAGACTTGCGCCTCTGACAATAAACTCACCAATAAAATTGTTCATTAAGTGACCAACAGAAAAAGGTTTAAAAAGATTAGGCGATGAATGTTCGACAAGAATATTCCCATCTGTGTAGTGAGTAGTAATTGAACTTTTTTCTTTTGTATTTTCATTTCGTATCGTCTCATCCGAGAGCCGAAAATTAATAAAACCAGGCCCTGCAATCTCGAGCGCTTCAACTTCCTCCGAAGATGCCTCGAGTATCTTTTCTGTAAGCTTTCCCGCGAGTTCGCGCGGTGACATACCGGCAACCTTGCTGTACACGAGTGCGGCGCTTGTCGCATAGTCACCGTGCGACAAATCTGCAGGGCGCTCAATAACGATTGCATTCGCCTTGACACCAAGAGCTCCAAGCGCCTCGCGTACCAGTATTTCTATTTTATCCTTCATCATATGGGCATCATACCACGCACGCGTTTCCTCACCAAAGGACACTGGGGCACCTAAGGCAAACTTCAAAACTTCCACGCATTATCTTTCCAACCCGTTACGTACTTTATAATATAGTATAAAGTACGTAACGGGTATTAAATGTTCGCAATACTCTCTCGTCTCATACGAAGCTCCAACCTTCGCCAATCGGCGAAGGTTGGAGCTTCGTAAAAAGAATCAAGCGGTTCTCAAATACTCTGCCATTTTCTCAAGCGCAATCTTTCGCATCGAAGTTTCATGCTTTTCATCATCCTCCATCTCGGCCCATGTTTTTTCATGTCCTTTTGGGATGAAGACGCTGTCCCACCCAAACCCCATTTCTCCACGCGGACTATCCGCGATTATTCCCTGCACCGAACCATTGAACGTATGTACGCCGTTTTCATCACAAAGCGCGAATGACACCTTAGCGGTCGCACTTCTGTCCGCATGGTTATCCAAAAGTCTGCACAGTCCTTCGTTTCCAAATGTTTCAAGAAACCATTTGATGAGCGGTCCAGGAAGTGCTTTGAGTGAGGTAAAGACGAGCGATACATCCTCAACAAGTACGGGAGATTTCACGATCTCATATGCGATACGCGCCTTATCCATCGCAATCTCTTCCACGTCGAGCGACTGTATCTCGCGAAGGTCGAGCTTTACATGATCAACAGGCGCATGAAAATAATCGCTCAAATATTTCGCTTTGTGCGCATTCCCCGTGATGAAGGTGAGTTTTTTCATAACCGTAAATTTTGATATTTATCTCACTTCAAAGTTGAACATCATGCCACTCTCAAGATGCTCTGCAATATGACAGTGTGCCATCCACATCCCTGGGTTTTCCATATCAACTAAAATTTCAACCGTGTCTCCTTTTTGTATCAGTGTCGTATCTTTCCAAACTAAATTGTTATTCTTTACGCCATTAGTCGAAAGAATAAGAAATTTTTGTCCGTGGAAATGAATAGGGTGCTGCATCGGATGAAGCGAGGCTAGATCATTAAAAATCTTTATCTTTACCTTGTCTCCGACATTAAACTTCCAATTTATATCATCATTCGCTTTTCCCGTATCTTGATCTACAATCTTCCACTTGATAGCATCTACAGTCGCCATTCCACTCATCATCGTCATCGAATCCTCCCACTCTATCTTTTCATTTGTGTCCCCACTCATTTCCATCGGCCCATTGCTCATCATTGCTCCATTTGGCATCATGTGTCCCACACTCTCCCCCATTCCTCCCATATCAACGGTGAGCGCTAGGCTTTTGTCAGCCTTTTTGTCAAAATACTGACGGAATGGGTCAATGCTTGTAATAGTATCATTATTCGTGCGCAACTTGAGAAACTGTGACTTGTACGAAGTTAAAACTTTATCAGACGAAGTGGTTATCGCTCCCATTGTATAGGTCTTGTTCGGAGTCTTGTGCTCGAGCATGTAGGTGCCTGGTGTATTAAACAGAACTTCAACAACGGCGCGCTCTGAAGGGCCGAGGAGTACGCTTGGGACAAACGTCTCACGCTCATATTTCCCATTATCCCCACCGACGAGCTTCAGCTTTGCGCCTGGAATACTCAAATTAAATACCCGCGTATTTGCGGTGTTCGTTATGTATAAACGAATTACTTCTCCCTGCTTTGCGGTCAAAGCGTAATTGTCCGTACCATTCACAAGCATCACATTTCCAAAACGACCCATGAGCGCATGATCCGCAACTGGACCGAACGGAGCAACCTTCCCACTCTCAATCAGAATGTCATCTACAACAAGCGGTACTTCTTGATTCACAGGAGACCAATAATTTGGATCATCCGAAACCACAATGTAGTTACCGTAGAGACCAAGTTCTTGCGCATAATCCTCTCGAAGGTGAGGGTGGTACCAGAATATCCCCTCATCAGGAAATTTGATTTTATAAACGAACGACTTCCCCACCCCCACTTCTTTCTGCGTCATATCGGGAACACCATCAAAGGCATTATCCAGTCGGACTCCATGAGAGTGAATCGTTGTCGGCACGTCGGTTTTATTCGTGAAATTGATCGTGACCTCCGCTCCTTTGGGAACTTTGATAATTGGACCCGGAATAGTGCCGTTGTAAGCGAGCATTCTTACCTCGTTCCCCGCGATTGTCTTCTTGACGATGCTTGCTGTAATGTCGTAAGTGTCTCCACTCTTCAATTCCACCACCTGTGCTCCCCGCGCTTCCGGCAAGCCCTTGATATCCGTTCCAAACGCCGGATTAAAAAGACTGCTAGTGTTTACAATGTACGCCACTCCAAGAGCAACCGCGAGTACGAACAATCCCATGGCAAATGTATTCTTTATCATATACGTAAATTATAGCTTTTGTCTTTTTAATAGCATAGCATTAAATGCAACAATCACGGTCGAAACACTCATTAGTGCTGCTGCGACAGCCGGCTCAAGAACCAAACCCTTCGAGACGAACACTCCTGCCGCAAGTGGGATAGCAGCGACATTGTACCCTGTAGCCCAGAATAAATTCTGAATCATCTTGCGATATGTGAGGCGTGAAAGATGAAAGATCTTTGGGATATCGCGTGGGTCGTTCCTCACTAAGATAATGCCTGCTGATTCTATTGCCACATTGGTGCCTGCGCCGATGGCAATGCCGAGATCGGCCTGCGTGAGCGCGGGGGCATCATTCACGCCATCCCCAACCATCGCTACCTTCTTCCCGCTCTGCTGAAGAAGCTTGACCTTCTCTGCCTTTTCTCCGGGTTTAACTCCCGCAAAATACTCATCGATGCCTAGCTCGCGCGCAACCCATGATGCCACATCTTCCGAGTCCCCGGTAATCATTGCCGTTCTGATGCCTTGCGACTTGAGCGTCTTGATCGCCTCGCGCGATTCTTCTCGAATGATGTCGGCAAGCGCAATACTTCCCAAAAGTTTTTTATCTACGATGACATGAATGACCGTTTTACCTTCTTTTGATACTTTGTTTATGTTCGCATTATATTCGTCTGAAAGTACGATGTTATTTTCGTTCAAAAAATCATCGTTACCAACCTGCACGTCACCATTCACCAGCGTGCCTCTCACCCCCTTCCCTGCCACACGAGAAAAATCTTTGACCGAACTAATTGGGATTTTTCTTTTTTTCGCTTCTGAGACCATCGCCTTTGCCAAAGGATGCTCCGAATTATTGTTGAGGGATGCCGCAGTCTCAAGAACCTGATCCTCTCCGACAATCCCGCTCGTAAAGATATCGCTCACGCCAAATTCTCCTTTCGTAAGCGTGCCTGTTTTATCAAAAAGCACGGTATCAATGTTGCGAGCCCCTTCTAGCGCTCGACGCTCTTTTACTAAAAGTCCATTTCTCGCAGCAAGCGATGTCGATATTGACGCGACGAGCGGTACAGCGAGCCCGAGCGCATGTGGACAGGTGATGACGAGCACTGCAACGAGACGTTCTGTTGCAGTCACGACACCTTCCCCCAAAAGAAGCCATGCGACAAATGTAATTGTACCAACTACAATTGCGACAATCGTTAGATAAAAAGCCGCGCGGTCAGAAAGTATCTGGAGGCGTGATTTAGACGCCTGCGCGTCAGCAACGAGCCGCATCACTCCTGCCAAAAATGTGTGCTCACCTATTTTATCAATCTCAACCTTAAGACTTCCGTCTCCATTTATAGAACCGGCAATGACGATATCACCGACTGTTTTCTCTACTGGTTTTGATTCACCGGTTATTACTGATTCATCTATCTCAGAATTCCCTTCAATAATCTTTCCATCCGCAGGGACTGTGAGTCCAGGCTTTACAAGTACGATGTCACTAATCTGGAGTTCGTGAAGAGACACGATTACTGTCTCGTTTCCTCGCACAACCTCAGCTTTATCAGGAAGAAGTTTTGCCAATTCCTTGAGTGCTCCCTGCGCGCCTTTTACTGATTTCATCTCGATCCAGTGTCCCAAGAGCATGATGGCAATCAATGACGACAGCTCGAACAAAAGATCATGCGCCATTCCAGAGAGTATCGAAAAGACGCTGTAAAAATATGCTGCTGAAATAGCGAGTGCTATGAGTGTCATCATTCCTGGCAATTTTGCGCGGAGTTCCCTGTATGCGCTAGTGAGGAATATTGATCCAGTATAAAAATAAACAAAGCTTCCTAACGCTAACAAAACATACTGTGAACCGAGAAATTCTGGACCTCGTAATCCAAACACCATCATCGCCATCTCAGAGTAGAAAAAGATTGGTATGGTCAAAATGAACGCAACCCAGAATTTTGTTAAAAACGATGAGGTCACGTGCCCCGCATGTTTATCCATTCCTTCCTCGTCGTTCGCTTTTCCCTTTTTATTCTTGACGGGGACGAGATTCATTCCGCACTCTGGGCACATGCCTGGCCTTTCTTTTCTGATCTCGGGGTGCATGGGGCACGTATAATACACCGTGCTCGTGTCTTTCGCCTGCATCTCTTCTGGTGCTGAGTTGTGCTGTGAGTGGTCCATATTATGTGTTCTTTTGGTGAACTTTATAAACCTTCAAAATTTCTTTAATGGCTCTCTCTTTGTTGCCGGATTGTATCTGCTCAATAACGTGTGTGCTGAGATGGTTCTCAAGAACCAAACTTTCAACGCCAGAAATTGCCTCTTTTACCGCGTAAGCTTGCGTGATGATGTCGATACAATACTTTTCGTCGTCGATCATTTTTTGGAGACCGCGAATCTGCCCTTCGATTATCTTCAGCCGACGCACTGCCTTTTTCTTTATGTCTGCTCTCATGCGTCTATTATATACCCCCCAGGGGTATCTTGGCAAACGCAAAGACGAAGCCAGTTGGTATTATACTGCATACATGGATGAACTTATAGAAACTCTAAAAGAACTGGCTCTCAATAATTTGACAACTTAAGATTTTAGGTGTATAATAGTTTAGGTTGTACCATTGTGCTCTATCTGCCACTTTAGGGGCTAATCAGCTCCTTATTTTGCGCCAAAAATCTTTGTTCGCAAAAACCAATTTTGGGAGTGGCAAACTTTAAAAAGGACTGATAAAAATGCAGAGATATTTAGATTCGCTTTTTGTGCATCTCATTAATATTGGCAAATATGACATCCTTCTCGAAGGACCACCAAGCTGTAAAGAGCTATCAATTCGTCTAAAAGAAGACATCGATGTGTACCTTGGGACAATCTCCATTGAAAACCTTACGGCCATCATGGACTCGTTCGAACCAGGGTCTATCCAAGAAACCTGGGCAGATATCGGCAAACACACCAATTTCAGAAACAATTTAGATTACCTGCTCAAAGAGCTTGTTTCCCTGTTGCTAACCTACGCTATCCTGACTCGGCTCAAGAACGGAGCAGTTAACAAGGAGCCGGCCTCTCTTCCAAGAGAAGCAAGCCAATCCGCAAATACGTAAAACGATATTCACTAAAAACTCAAGCCCTGACACAAAATAGTGTCAGGGCTTTTTTTATATGATCTCTGCTTTCATAAAAGCTATTATGCTTGATGAGTCACTCGCTGAGGAAGCGGGATTTCTATTCCCTCTTTTTCAAAAGCGACCTTAATACGCTTCCTGAGCTCACTCGCAACATCAAACTGCTTGAGCGGTTTTGTATCGCCGAGAATCTTGATGATGATCGCTGACTCTCCGAAATCTTCGATGCGGAAAAAAGCTGGTGCTGTAATCATTTGTTCTTTCCAAAATACGTCTTCGAAAAGTTCTTTTCCTGTCTGATTGATGACTGCAATAACCTTATCGAGGTCGCTCTTGTATGAGACGCCGACATTAAAATTTACACGAGAAAATTGCTTTGAAAGGTTTGAGACTTTTTTTATCTCGCCGTGTGGAATGTGATGGACAACTCCGTCGAGGTCTCGAAGCTGTGTCATGCGAAGACTAATGCTCTCTACGATTCCGCAAGTTTTATCAAAACATACTAAGTCGCCAACGCGATATTGATTTTCAAGGATAAGAAAGATTCCTGTGATGACGTCGCGGATTAAATACTGTCCACCGAAGCCAACCGCGATTCCCACGATGCCAGCAGCAGCAAGGAGCGGTGCTACTTGAATACCTATTTCAGACAACAACGTAATGGTCGCTACAATATAAATAACTACCGTAGCAGTTCCACTAAAGATTTGAATGAGCGTGTCTTCCCTTTTCTTCTCAGCCTCCACGCCATCCGTACCTTCCGTCACAAGACGACGAACAATCTTTGCGATAAAGCGCCCGCTCAATTTTTGTGCCGTGTATGCGATGACCAGAATGATGAGAATATGTAGTCCATTCACGGTTGCCCACCCCAATACTGCTGATGTTATATTATCTATGTTCATAGTATGAAAATACCGCACAATCGCACTTGATGCAAGCTTAGAGTCAAGATAAGTTCCACTATTTTCTATTTATAATTAAATTACAAGCTTAAACTTAATAATCTTAACAACACTCTCTGGGGTCACTCGGTTTCCTATTATTTTCTGAGAGAATCCTGTTTCTTGCGAAAATCTGCATGTTCTTCATTCGACTTCATATTCGGTACGGTTTCCGAATCTGCAGGAGGCAGACTTTCAATGAGCGTACCCCAAATCTCCTTCCACTGCGCAAGCCTGACCGGATCATTTCCGAATGGATGGAGAGTAAGTGTGGTTCTGTCATCAAAATTCTCTATCCTTGTCTCAATGAAATGTTCTTGAAGATATTTTAGAGTCTCTTCTGGAATAACGATATTTTTATTATAAACATCTATGAATTGGTCTCGCTCGCTTTTCTCCTTGAATCCCGATTGAAAAGTGAGATAGCCCTTTCTCCGAGCGCCGAGCACTGCTTCTCTGACTTGCGACTCGAGGACGTCAGTATATGCACCCAATTCATACTCTTCATCAGTAGTCTGACGATCTTGCAACATATACTCTCTGCGACGTCTATGAACATCTTGAAGCTCATGCAATTTTTCCATTCGCTCGATGAATCTTGATTGGTCCTCAGTAAACTTTTCTACATCTAAAACGTACTTAGATATTTCTTCCTCATTTTTCTTTCCCAAAACATTTAATAACTCTTGTTCGGTTTCTGGTCGCGCCGAATAGTAATCCACTATGCGACTTCTTAAAGGGTCTCCTTCCTCGAGATAGCGTTCTGCCGCTTGAACATACATATTTGCAATATGTTCCGTGGAGTTCTCAAGCATATGTTCATTTGTTCCGTTTCTATTCTGTAAAAATCCTTCCATTTTTAGATTATAACTTATCCTGAAGATTAGTGGCAATTTGACCCATCTAGGTCACTTGCTACTTTTTACAGACTGCTTCGGGGCCTGGGTTCGAACCAAGATAACATCCTCCAGAGGTCACCTATTTCCTATTTTCCACTCAAAGCTGACCTCATCGGATTCGGATAATTTGATACTAAGCCCTACAAGAGGTTTCTTGTAACTTTTATTCTAGTATTTTGGGGCTCTTCGGGATGTGAAACTATTTAGCGTAAAAGGTACCTGACCCCCTTTTCTTCAACGGTGGTAATTTCTGCGAGTAGTTCGCTGACTTCTTGAGGAGTAAAGAATTCACCTCCAGATTTGCCAGCGTTTGAGGCATACATGGTCATCAAAAATTCGTAGGCGTCACCGAAAGCGTCTATGGTATTGTCTCCATAATCACCAAGGCGAAGATCGCCGATAGATTCAAGGAGTTTTACGAGCTTCTGATTTCTTTTTTCGACATTAGCCCCTAGCTTGTTTGAATTAACATCTAAGTCATCAAAAAGACCTTTCAAATCATCTTCACTACTGGCACCTTTTGCCGAATTTTCAATATTGTTAAAAACATTAGAGAGTGTTTCGTTCAGGTTTGCATCATTGCGAGCCTTTTTGCGAACATTTACAAAAAGTGCACTTGGTAAAATATAAAAACCTTTTTCTTTTACGGTATCGGCTCGCCCAAACTCTGCTTCTTTGTCTGACAAGTTTGCATAGTCAAAATCTTTTTTCCCTGAACGATGCTCGTCGGTATTGATATAGTTTGTAAGGTTTTCACTAATGAATCTGTAAAACAAAATTCCAAGAACATATTGTTTAAAATCCCAACCATCAACACTGCCACGCAAATCAGTAGCAATCTGCCAGATAGCACGGTGTAATTCCGCGCGCTCCTGCTCTTTAGAGCTATTGTGATTTGGCTTGTCCTTACTCATAATTATTTTAATAATTCGTTAGTCGAAACACCCAATGCTTGGGCCAGGTTAGTAATCGTTGCGAGAGTCGGATTTGTTTTCGCATTCTCTAAATTACTAACAAATGATCTGTCGACACCTAATTTCTTAGAAATCTCGACTTGAGTGATATTTTTCTTGATTCTGATTCGCTTAAGATTTTGTCCAAGCTTTTTAACATCATCAGTCATAAAAGTATTATAGCACATCCTGTTGTAGTATAAAACAACAAAAAACACTCCTCGTGGGGAGTGCTTTTGTGTTCTGAATACTGCTCTCAGCAGGTATGCGGTGACGGAATAGGTAACTTATGCGGTTTCACCGTCCTAGACGGGTCGCTCTTTACTTCATCAAAATATCGTTATTTTGACGCGTCTTGAGCGTCGCACGAGCTGGCTGCGGGACCTGGATTC
>JBBTZQ010000021.1:0-9685 GCA_038061275.1 Patescibacteria group bacterium | reverse complement strand
GCTGCGGGACCTGGATTCGAACCAAGATAACGTCCTCCAGAGGGACGTGTCCTACCATTAGACGATCCCGCAATATCTACATACCCCCACCTCTAACTAATCTCACCAAAAATCTATACCCACGGATAGTAGCAAAAAAGGGGTACTTTTTCAATGAGGGGAACAAAGGTCCGCCCTTAAATGCAGATTCCCAAGGGCGGACCTTTGTGGCTCGGTATTAAGCTACGTGAGAAAGGTCCATCGTGTCCTGCACATTCCATCCGTCAGCTTTTAGACTCTGGATGATGTTTGTGATGTTTTTCTGGTCATTGCCATACACTTTGAAGGTCTGTTTACTGCTTCCAGACACCACGACCATCTCGAACGTCTCATTGTTAAGCTTCTTCAGTTTCACACTTCTCCCCTTCGCTTTGACATTGCCCTCGATGATACCCGGCGACACTTCAACTCCCGCTTTCTTGAAGCGTTTCAGTATATCCTTTGAGCCTTCAATGATTGTTGTGTGCGATCCGCGTTCATTGATGTGCGTCATATGATAGTAGAATCCCTGCACCCACCCTTTCAAGCGCAGTCCAAGGGTGGGTGTGGGGATTAGCTTTTATTTACCTTTGCTTCTCACTCCTGCTGCTTTAATGAATGCGGTAAAGATTGGGTGCGGTGAAAGAGGGTGTGCCTGGAACTCAGGATGAAACTGCGTGCCTAGGAAAAATGGGTGCTCTTTCTGGGGTAGCTCAACAATCTCCATCAAATGTCCGTCAGGAGAACGACCTGAAAATACTAGCCCCGCTTTTTCTATCTCCGCTATGTACGCTGGGTTCACCTCAAAGCGATGACGATGACGCTCGGTAATATTTTCTTCGCCATATGCAGTGCGCGCAATCGTGCCCTTTTTTAACACTGCAGGGAAACTGCCAAGACGCATAGTGCCTCCCATTTTATTATTTTTCAAGAGGTCCTTCTGCGACTCCATGATATCGATGATGATGTTCTTTGATTTTGAATCAATCTCGCGCGAGGTCGCGT
Source organism: Patescibacteria group bacterium (assembly GCA_038061275.1). Lineage (GTDB taxonomy): Bacteria > Patescibacteriota > Minisyncoccia > Phycocordibacterales > UBA1550 > UBA1550. The sequence continues at coordinate 8,662 of JBBTZQ010000021.1, read as the reverse complement.
CTTTAATACCGAGAACGTTTCTCGCATACTCAACTACTGCGAGTTGCATCCCATAACAAATTCCGAAGTATGGAATCTTGTGCTCGCGTGCGTAGCGAATCACTGCGAGGTTGCCCTCGATACCACGTGACCCGAAACCTCCAGGCACGAGGATACCATCAAAAGAAATAAGTTCAGCAAGAGGAGCATTCTTCCCTTCAAAATCAGCCGAGCTCAACCATACGAGTTTCGCACGCTTTCCGAGATGTATCGCCGAGTATTTGAGCGCCTCAATAACTGAGAGATATGCATCAGAGAGCATGAAGTCTCCCGTATCAAAATATTTTCCTACGACAGCAATGCGAACTTCGTCCTTTGCTTTGTGAGACTTCTTTACAAAGCCCTCCCACTCACGCCATGCATCGTTCTTGCCACGACTCTTCAATTTCAAACGCTTTAGTATCTTTTCTCCAAGTTTGTCTTTCTCAAAGTTTCCTGGAACATCGTAAACACTATCGACGTCCGGTGCTGAAATCACGCTCTCCGGAAGCGCATTACAAAAAAGCGCGAGCTTCTCTTTTCGCTTTTCGTCTAGAGGAGTTGCACTACGCGCGACGATGAAGTCTGGCTGGATTCCAACGCTATTCAATGCTCTTACCGCATGTTGAGTTGGCTTGGTCTTCATCTCGCCCACTTTTGCTGGTGTTGGAAGATACGAGACAATGACAAAGAGCACATCGTCAGGATTTTTAATCTTCATCATGCGCGCTGTCTCGAGAAAGAGAATGTTCTCGTATTCGCCCACCGTACCGCCGACTTCAATGACGACGACCTCCGCATTTGCCTTGTCCCCCACGCGCTCGATACGCTCGATAACCTCGTATGGAATATGTGGAACTACTTGCACACACTTGCCCTTGTACGCGAGAGCACGTTCTTTCTCGATGACAGAAAGATATACGCGACCTGTCGTCATATAGTTATCGCGAGTAAGCGATGTGGACAGGAAGCGCTCGTAGTTTCCCATGTCCTGGTCAGTCTCATCGCCGTCCTTAAGCACAAACACTTCTCCGTGTTCAGTTGGGTTCATTGTTCCTGCATCAATGTTCACATATGGGTCAATCTTCATCGCTGTCACGGTGTAGCCATGCGACTGTAGAATCTTGCCTATCGACGACGTCGTAATACCCTTGCCTACGCCAGATATAACTCCCCCAACGACAAAGATGTATTTGCGTGCTTTTTTCTTCATACGGACAATAATTATGCTGTTAAGTACTTACGAACTGCTAAATAACTCGATATCGCTCCAAGCACGACACCCGAAAGGAGAATGATGAAAACTATTTTTCCAAAATTCGCTACGAAAAAATGCAGAAGATCGATTCCTCCATAAAATCCCTGTGTAGCGTTTTTCAACCAAAACGTAATGGGATAAAAAATGATGATGGTAAAGATACCAGCCACGAATCCATAAAGAACCCCTTCCACGACGAACGGGCCACGGATATAGTTGTTGCTCCCTCCCACGAGGCGCATGACCGCAATCTCATCACGTGCGATAAAAATAGCGAGACGAATCGTATTGAACGTAATTAAAACAGAGATACCAATCATAAGCGCAGTGATGATACCACCAAGTTTTTGTACTCCATCTATAAACTGAGAAAGACGATCAATAGCAATCTTGTTATCGTAGTAATTTATCTTGCCAACAATAGAGAGTTCATCGGTCGAAAGTGCGCTTTTGCCTTCAAGTGCTTTCGCGATTCCTTCGTACTGAGAAGGCTCTTTTGCTTTTACATTAAGAACGGCAGTAAGCGGATTGCCACCCACTTCGTCGAGCGCTTGAATGATGCGGTGATCGTTTTCGTGACGCGCACGGAACGCAACAAGCGCTTCTTCGCGAGAAACATACGTAACTGATTTTACTTCGGAGAGCGTTTCGAGTTTCGCTTTGAGCTCCATGATTGAATCCTCGCTCGCATTTGATGTCATGTAGACATTGACATCAATCTTGTCTTTGAGTTCGGCGAGTGCTGTTCCAAGGAATGGCGTGATGAGGAGGATTGAACCAATCATCGAAAGCGCAATGACCATGACGAATACAGCCGAAAGCGAAACACTCCCATTTCGCCAAAAATTGATGAATCCTGCTTTGATTACTCGTTTTGCTATTGCTATGAACATGATTATTACTATTTTAGCATATTACTTAACCTAAAGCGCATATTTCCCCGTTAGGTCATCGCGTGTTATCTTTCCGTGGTCCATTGTAATCACGCGTTTACCGAGGGCTTCGACGACGCCCTTGTTGTGCGTGGTAAGTATGACTGTCGTGCCGAGATCGTTGATCTTTTTCAAAATCTGGATGATTTCGTATGTGTTGATGGGGTCAAGATTCCCGGTTGGCTCATCTGCAATAATGATACTTGGGTGGTTTACGATCGCACGCGCAATGGCGACACGCTGAAGCTCCCCACCTGAAAGCTGTCGTGGGAAATTCCAAACTTTTTTTGAGAGATCGACGAGGTCAAGAACGTGAGGAACGTCGGACGCAATCTCTTCGTCTGTCTTCCCAGCGACCTCCATCGCAAATGCGACATTTTCATAAACGGTTTTATTGGGAATGAGACGAAAATCTTGAAACACAACCCCGATACGACGACGAAGCTTTGGGAGGTCTTTCTGCTTAACCTTGTGAATATCAACAGACTCAAAAGAAATGGTGCCACTGGTCGGCGGTTCTTCACAAAGGAGCAGTCTCATGAGGGTCGTCTTGCCCGCGCCTGAATGTCCCACGATTGAAACAAATTCACCATCTTCGATTCCGAGTTTTATTCCGTCGAGAGCTACGGTGCCATCGGGGTAGACCTTGGTAACATTATCGAAATAAATCATCTTCCCATTGTAACAAATTTTTTAATATTGCAAAAATACAAAAGAGACAAATCGTGTTCTGTTGAAAACCTAAAGGTCTTTTTCTGCTTCAATGAACGGCATCAATTCTCCGTCTTCGAGAACAGCCTCCACGTTACTGGTTTCGACGTCCGTTCGGTGGTCTTTGATCATTTTATAAGGATGAACAACGTATGAACGAATCTGATTCCCCCACTCAATCTCGGTTGTCTTACTAACATACATGCCACTCTCCAACGCTTTTCGCTCTTCTTCCTGTTTTTTATAAAGTTTGCCTTTGAGGACCTGCATTGCCTTTTCCCTGTTCTGCTCTTGCGTGCGCTCTCCATCGACATGCACTGCAATCCCAGTCGCAATATGGACGATACGAACCGCTGTCTCACGCTTGTTCACATTTTGCCCACCAGGACCAGACGACTTGGTAAATTCTAGTTTGATATCTCGGTCTGCAATGACAATATCGTCATCTCCATGAGCTTTGAAATCTGGAATAACCTCTACCATAGAGAACGACGTGTGACGAAGCTTCTTTGAACTGAACGGCGAGATACGCACGAGACGGTGCACGCCAGATTCGTTCTTGAGCATACCGTAAGCATTCTTTCCATGGACTTCGAGCGTGATGTTTCGATATCCATTATGGTCATTTTTGTTTTCGTGCAGAAACTTCACGTCGAATCCTTGCTTTTCAAAAAATTTGAGGTACATGCGGAGAAGTATCCCCGAAAAGTCCTCGGCATCATCCCCTCCCGCTCCTGAGAAAATAGTCATCACCGCATTTCCGCGGTCGTACTTACCAACGCCCGATATCTTTTCTTTGAGTTCGGCAATCTCTTTTATCACCGCCTGTGCGCGAACCTTGTCGGACCAGAAATCAGCAGACATCATGTCCGCTTCGAGCCCCGCGAGTTTCGAACTCATTTCTTCTTTTGTCATAGTGAGCAAATTATATCAGAAAAATTGATTGTTGTTATTTTTCTCTATCTATGATGTAATGAGTAAAGAAGTTTCGTCGTCCAATAAACTGAAGGAGATAACCTTGAGCAGACGTCCCCTAGTACGACCAGAAAGAGTCAGAAAATACGGTGGGAATATTACGGTTGTTGTCGCTATGGACCTGAAGCTTGGAACATTTCTATTTTATCGAAAGAAGGGCTCTGGATGGTCGTTCCCGTGGAAATTTACTAAAGGGAACACGATAGGTACCCACCTAGCAGGTGAAATAGTTCATAACCAGACGGGAGTCCAAACCCTGAGACACAAAACGGAAGAATTACCTGTCGATGAAAAAAATGGTCGCCACTCTTATTTGAAGATACGAATTATTGTGATCCCTATAAGGAAAGACCTTCAGAGAACACCAAAAGATTGCGAAATTAGATACATGTCTAAAGATGAACTGTCAAACGAAAAAATTTCTCAACTTTGTAGGAAAGTAATCCAATATATCAAATAGGAAACAGTGTGTTGAAAGACAATGTAATCAGATAGATTCGTGCCCCTGATCCAACATTTCGGACAGGGGCATTTTTATTTTCACGAATTGACAGATTTGGTAAATATTGTTAGGTTTTAATTAGAACAACTTTGCTATGGAGGCAAAAATGAGCCATAACAGTACTAAGCCAATAATAACCGTAATCATAAAAGGTCCCTACGATAACGTAATACTAACGAGAACGACTGACCCTCTAAATACATTCACCTTCTGGAAATTTCCAGAGCGTGATGGTATCGATGGTATGTCGTATCGTGAAACAGCGTTCAAGATAGTAACAGAGGAGATAGGAATTTTCATCCCACCTGGAAATCTATCTTATCTTGGGGACCGCAAATCCACCGATAAAGCATATCTTTTTTTTGAAGCGTTTGTCAGAAATTTTGAAGGGCTCAAGGAGGACAAAGAGCTCTGGGAAATTATGAAGATAACTTCCCGTGAAATTCCTGACATGAAAGATATTTACCCTTTTCATGCAAAAACCTTTAAGGAATTCGGGCTTGCACACCAGTGAATATATTTGAGAAAAGCTCTCTAGGCTATGTTCGTAATGAACATAGCCTAGTTTTTATATTAATATTATTTTCTTGAGCCACCTCGCTTCTCGGTCACGAATCACTAAGCATTTTGTTTCGCACTGCTCACAAAATACAAAGTGTTCGCTACCCCGGCTCGGCTCCTCGCGATGCTCGGTATGCCTGCGCCTTTCGATTCTGCACGCACCGTGCGCAGGCACGGTGCTGAGGTGGCTCAAACAAAAAAAACCGCATAAGCGGTTTTGTTTTCTTGAGCCACCTCGCAGAATCGAACTGCGGACCTTCTCGTTACGAGTGAGATGCTCTACCAACTGAGCTAAGGTGGCACACTATTTAATTTTTACGGACTACCTAGACAATTAGGTGACTAACTATTTACAATGGAGCCGCTGATCGGGATTGAACCGATGACCTCGTCCTTACCAAGGACGCACTCTACCAACTGAGCTACAACGGCTTCTCTCTCTTTTTGCCGTCCTACCAAGACAGCTACAACGGCATGTTCAACACTTCGACACGATACACTATTTTATGGTTTATTTCAAATGGCTAGGACTCTCAATCCATATGGCGTTCGAGTCCCGTCCCTAAATATAAAATAATAATACACAGAAATAAATTTCTGTGTATTATTATTTTTGCGCAGCGGACGGGACTCGAACCCGCAACCTCCCGCGTGACAGGCGGGTGCTCTAACCAGTTGAGCTACCACTGCAAATTTTATTTTTTGAACAGAAGCAGAGAAATTTCCCTTTACCTTTTTGATTCCTCTGCTTGTGCCGGTGAGAGGAATCGGACCTCTGTCTAGGGCTTATGAGTCCCTCGTTCTAACCATTGAACTACATCGGCAATATCATCTACCTTTAAACATGCTAAACCTAACACAATTATTGAATGTTTTCAATCCTGCATGGATTAATTGAAAACTTTGAAAGGAAAAGCAGACAATGAATATGTCTGCTTTTCCTTTCATTACATTCATGTTGCGGGGGCCCTCCCGGTCACGAGTTACTAAGTGTTCTCGAGCGATTACGCTCTGCGAGCACTAAGTACCTCGACCCCGCCTCGTAGTCCTTCGACAAGCTCAGGACATACTGCGGCTTTCGATTCGGGACACAAGGCAAGCAGTTGCCTTGTTCCCTCCTTACACTTCATGTTGCGGGGGCCCGAATCGAACGGGCGTCCTCAGGTTATGAGCCTGATGAGATACCGCTTCTCCACCCCGCTATATATTGTCGAACTTCCTTATAAACTTTTGCTGGGCTTAGCTCATAACCTTTCAGTTATTCGCGCTATTGGTACCTTTGGAGATACCGCTTCTCCACCCCGCTATATTATTATCAATCTATCAAACACACACTTTCGAGGTATCGGCTCATAACCTAGTTATTCGCGCTATTGGTACCTTTGGAGATACCGCATCTACCACCCCGCTATATATTGTCGAACTTCCAAAACGAACCCTTTATGCTCATTTGAGCCCCCAAAATATACCATCTATAAGAAATTTTGCAAGGGCAACCTCTTGAGGTTTAAAGATATCCAAGCTCTTTAAAGACTTTCTCGTAGCGATTGATGGCGTCGCGTGCTATCTTTTCTGAAAAATCCATATTAGAACCCTCGTGCGCAATCTGATTTCTGACCTTATGAGCTTCCCATGCATCACTATAGGATTGCATATCTCCTGGATCAACTGACTTCAATCTTTCTCCCAGGGACTCTCCTCGATACCCCCTATCCTCGAGAATACTGTCGAGGATATTATCGGCTTCAAGAACCGCGAGTTTCCATTCGGCGGGATTGCCCGAGCTGACATGGTTGAGTACAATCTGCCACTGAATCGCTTTATCTTTGGCGACTACCTCCTCAACATTAATAGGTTTATATATTTTAGAAAGTTTGTGTTGCACTTCATGCATGCGATTATGAACGAACACGATGCCAAGAATAAGCAAAACTGAGAATACCGCCAGCACACTTTTCACCCACATAAGAAACTCCTGCAACGGAGTCAAATTCGTCAATTTACCTTGAATAAACGCAAAGAAATCCTGGAAAAACGATCCTGAAGTGACTGTTCCGATGTTGATTGGAGTAATTTTGAAATTTACATATGCAACAACAACCACCGCTAAAATAATTAGGAAGTCTCGAGTCAAATCATCTTTTTCAAATATATCTTTCATGATAATTAAAATCCGCGGGCGGATTCGAAGTCTTTCCCGGTTTCAAAAAGTGCACGCTCGCCAAAGTTCGGCGCGATGAATTGAATACCAAGTGGAAGCATTGATTCTCCTTCTTCGACAAATCCCGATGGTATCGATATTGCAGGGACGCCGGCAATGTTGACGGGCACGGTAAAAATATCAGCGAGATACATCTCTAGCGGGTCTCCTGATTTTTCACCGATCTTAAATGCGGGCGTGGGTGTCGTTGGTGTCGCGATGATATCAACATCCTTAAATACAAGCTCGAGTTCTTTTCGGATGAGCTCCTTCACGGCATTCGCACGACCATAGTATGCATCGTAGTATCCAGAGGAAAGCACGTATGTTCCGAGAAGGATGCGTCTGCGCACCTCAGGACCAAAGCCCTCTCCGCGTGAACGCAAATAATCTTCAAGCAAATCTTTGCCGTCTGCATGAAAGCCATACCTTACACCATCAAAACGCGCGAGGTTTGAGGAAACTTCAGCGGGCATCAAAATATAGTAAACAGAAAGTCCGTGCGCAAAACTCGGAAGAGAAATGTCGCGGATTTCATACCCTTCTTTTTTCATGAGCGCGAGAGATTCTTCAAAATTTTTAAGCACGCGCGGATCAACGCCTTTTGCATGAACGAAGTCTTTGGGAACGCCAATCACTTTCGGCTTCCTCGTTTCTTTATTTATGCGCTCGTCTGAGCACGACGTACTGTCCATCGGATCATGCCCCGCGATTACGTTGAAAATAATCTCTGCATCTTCTACTGTCTTTGCAAAGGGACCAATCTGGTCGAGCGAGCTTGCCATGGCGATGAGTCCTGAACGTGAGACGCTACCGTACGTAGGCTTGAGTCCCACGACTCCGCAAAATGCCGCTGGCTGGCGGATAGACCCGCCAGTGTCTGAACCGAGAGAGCCGAGTGCGGAACCTGAAGCGATGACCGCCGCAGAACCGCCCGACGATCCCCCCGGCACACGTGTCATGTCGTGCGGATTCTTCGTAACGCCGAATGCGGAATTTTCCGTCGAACCTCCCATCGCAAATTCATCCATGTTCGTGCGCCCAATGAAAATTGCACCAGCATCACGAAGCTTAATCGTGACATGCGCGTCGTATGTTGCCGTGTAGTGCTCCAGCATTTTCGACGAAGCGCTTGCAATCTTCCCTTTAATGAGAATGTTGTCTTTCATCGCAATAGGAATCCCTGTAAGCATCGTTGCTTTTCCATTATCAATCATTTTTTGCGCAACACTTGCTTGCGCGCGTACGTCAGGAAAAAGCTCGAGGTACGCATGCGTGTCTTTCGTCGCCTCTGCTTCTTTGAGTGTTACTTCCAAAAGCTCGAGCACACTCATCTTTTTACTCATGAGGAGGTCGTGCGCTTTTTTGATGGTAAGGTTTTTGATATCCATATTCCTAGAGAATTTTCTTCACTTTAGCGCGGTCTCCTTCGCGTGAAGGAAGGGCATCCAATAATGCCTCTCGATATGCTTCGGGCTTATGTGGTTCCCCGTCGATGCGGAGGA
>JBBTZQ010000020.1:0-7200 GCA_038061275.1 Patescibacteria group bacterium | reverse complement strand
ATGCTAGTCATGATATCAGTTTATTGTATCAAGAAAGTGTTGTTTGCGCTAGGGAGATTTACACCGCCAATGGGTCGATCATCGTTACTTGTATAACCTCAGCCCTCTTCATAACCTGATTGCCATACGTTGTAGCCCAGCTTGATTGGCTGCATTTCTTTCCTGAGAAATACCTGCATGCGGCATCACGCTCGGAGTTGTATGATGTTGGTCGTGCCCCAAGGTCCGTGAGGTATATCCCTGACGCCGTAAATGCATCGCGGGCGTTCCATGGGTCTGGCATGCTTATTCCAAGAGCTTTTGCAATTCTATCTTCAAATAACATCCATGTTGACGGTATAAATTGCGCCGCCCCCATGGCTCCTCCGTACCCTGCCTGTTGCGGACACGATACGGGTGTGGTGTATGGATCACGCCCAAGCCTATCCATAAGACCCAAGAATGGTTTTACGTCTCTCCCAGGATGCATGACATCTTGGAATACCGTACCTGTGTTCTTGCCCACGCCGCTTCCCGTAACCGCATCTTTTAAATAACAGGAACCCTGGCTTTTGCCGAAACCTGACTCTTGTTGAAATATAGCGAGGAGAAACGCCGGGCGGATACCGGTAGCTTTTGAAACTGCGTTTGCATAGTCAAATGCTTTACCAAAAGGAATTTCCCCCGTATCACGAAGCGAAAATAGCGTTGCGCGTATTGCTGCGGCTCTTTTTTGACGGACCGCCAAGTCTTTTTGATACGCGGCTTCTTGCCCTTTCGTGACTTTGAGAAGTCGCTGTTTCTCTACCTCATTTGCCTCAATCTTTTTCTTTTCCAGTTCCTGCGCGTAACGGAGGTCAGACTCTTTTGTTTTTTTCACCTCTAAAGCAAGTTTTTCAACCTCAGTGGCATTTTTTGCAACATCAATCTCCGTTATCGACCTGTCGATAGCGTCCATGACGTATTCGAATGAATCAGCGTCGCCAAAAAGCTCTGAAAGTTTTTTGTCAGATACGGCGACTTCAGTAAGCGTGATAGAATCAATCTCTTCGGTCTTCCTTATGAGTTGCGCGAGAGATTCACGCTCACGTGTTATTTTGTCTGAATATTTGCCGATAATCTTCTTTTTGACTCCTATATCTTCAACGAGATTATTGATGGAAGCGGTGCTCGCACGGATGGAGAGTTTTGCTTGCTTAATCTTTGTATTGAGAAGCGAAATATCGCGGTTAAGCGACGCCTTTTCTCTCCCTTTTTGCCCTATTTCCTGTTGTAGGATTGCTTCTTCTTTCTCGCACACAGCAAGGGCGGACTCGAGCTCTGGTCTGCTTAACCCTACGAACGATTCGGGGCATGCGGATTGCGCGTATGCAGACGGGATGCTCATGGAGGAAAATGACGTCACGAGAACAACGAAAAAAAAGATTACTAATCCTGTTTTTGATTTTATGAGAACCTTTGAAAAGTTGTATGGCTGAATTCCGTAAAAACTTTTTTGCATATGCTCTCAGTATATCAAAAAAGCCCCTCCAAAGATATCTTCGGAGGGGCTTTTTGTAGAATAAGTGAAGTATATAAATTTATGCCTCTGGCTCTGCTTCTTCCTCTTTCTTACCCTTCTTTTCTACTTCAATCTTTGAAAGGTCCATAGCAGGAGTTTCTTCAGCTTCTTCTTTTCCAACTACAATCGCCGCGACAACTTCGGTAGCGTTTATCGCGAGAGTTACCCCCTTTGGAAGTACGAGATCCCCCGCTGTAATCTGAGCGTCAGCGTTATCAAGAGATGAAATGTCAACAATAATACTGTGAGGCAAGTTCTCAGGAAGAGCCTTCACTTCAACTTCATGAAGAACCTTAACGAGCGTAGCACCAAGATCCTTTACAGCAGGTGAAACTCCCTGGAAATCAAGAGGAATGGCAACAGACACTTCTTGTCCTTTTTCAATAACATAAAAATCAACGTGGATTGGCTGGCCATAGATTGGGTCAACTTGTACGTCTTGGATTAGGGCATTTACTGCTCCTTTTGGCAGTTGAATATTGACTACAGTTGATTCACCTGCAGCTTTCAAAACCTTCTTGAACTCACCAAGATGAAAGACGCAAGGCATTGATTTTTCTTTGCGACCGTAAAAAACTGCAGGAATAAAACCCTGGGTGCGCAGAGTGGCTGGCTTTATTTTTGGGTCGCGGATTTCTCCTTTGAGCGTAAGCATGGGGATAGTATACTGATAATTAAGAAAAATGCAAATAGCGGGGTCTGTCGTGTGGCAGACCCCCGCTATCGGTACAATTTACATCATATTGAAAAGTCGCATCCTTTTTTCGACTACTTCCGCGATAGCATCGACAGAGGTTTTGGCAAATTTATAGGGAGCAATCTCATTCGGGTTTTCCAGAAGATATTTTGCAAGAGCATTTTTGTATGCGACTCGAATTTCAGTATTGATGTGGATAACGCCGATTCCCGCTTTTATCGCAAGAACAAAATCCTCATCGCTCGTCCCCGAGCCTCCATGAAGCACGAGCGGAACCCCCGCAGCCGCGCGAATTTCTTTAATACGCTCGATGTTTAAGCGAGGCTCTGGAATATTGCGGAGCATGCCATGAATATTGCCGACAGAAGGAGCAAAAAGGTCTATCCCCGTTTCTTCTACGAATCGCTTGGCTTCCTCCCCTGTTGTAAGGTTCTCAAGAGAAACACCTTCAGGGATAGCATCAAGAACTTTTGACGAAGTGCCGATGTATCCAAGCTCCGCCTCAACAATAATTTCTGGGTTCACACTGCGCGCGTAGTCAACACATTGTTTAGTAATACGCGCATTTTCCTCGAATGAAAGTTTCGCCCCATCAAAAATCACCGCATCAAATCCAGCATCAACCGCCTCCTTCACTCGCTCAAAAGAATATGAATGATCGGCATTGAGATAAATGGGATAATTAATCTCTTCGCGAAGACTTTTTACCATTGCGGCAACTTGCCGAACGCCGATACAGTCTCGCTCTCCCTCTGATACTCCAATAATAACTGGCACTCCTGCCGCGCGTGCCCCTTTCACGACACCCCAAAACCCATGACTGTCTGAAATATTAAAATGTCCGACTGCGACTCCTTTTTCCTCTGCTTGCGCTATCGTTTCTCGTAATGTGGGGATATTGCTCATATTATTTATTATTGGAATAAGTTATTTCATTATATCACCCCTTTCTTCTGTATGCTATACTGTTTTTATTATTTGCGGGCAGAAATTAAGAAAAGAATTTGGTATGGAACAAACATTGGATTTTGTAGCTATTGGTGACACCGTAGTCGATGCATTTATTAGGCTTAGGCAAGATGAGGCGCATACGAGTTGTCGCATTGACACCAATGCATGTGAAATTTGCATGGCATTCGGAACAAAAATTCCTTATGATTTTGTAACGGTGGTATATGCAGTTGGCAACAGCGCGAATGCTGCTGTTTCCGCATCGCGTCTGGGACTTAAGAGTGCGCTCGTAAGCAACTTAGGGAAAGATACCGATGGAGAAAAATGTATGGACTCTCTGAAAAAAGATGGCGTGGACACTCGTTACATGCGCATGCACGAAGGAATGAAAACGAATTATCATTATGTGCTTTGGTATGGTGACGAACGCACGATTCTCATCAAGCACGAGGATTTCCCCTACATTCTACCCCTTGAAACCCCCGGACCACGATGGCTTTACCTTAGTTCTCTAAATGAGCAGTCTCTTCCTTTCCATCATGAGATTGCAAATTATCTTGCCACTCACCCTGAAACAAAACTTGCCTTTCAGCCAGGAACATTTCAGATTAAACTTGGATACGAGAAACTTGCAGACCTCTATAAAAATACTGAGGTGTTTTTCTGTAATGTGGAAGAAGCGCGCATTATCCTTAAAACAAACGAACCTGAACCAAAAATTCTTGCGCGCCTCATGTCGGCATTGGGTCCAAAGATTTCCGTGATCACCGATGGATCAAAAGGCGCATATGTGTTTGACGGCACAGATGTTTGGTATATGCCGGTTTACCCGGATCCAAAACCACCTTACGACCGTACGGGCGCCGGGGACTCATTCGCTTCGACATTCATCTCTGCTCTCGCGCTTGGATTAACCCCAAGCCAAGCAATAACGTGGGCTCCCATCAATTCCATGTCGGTAGTACAAAAAGTAGGTGCTCAAGAAGGGCTCCTCGAAAGAGAGCAACTTGAAAAATATCTTTCCGAAGCACCCTCAGACTACAAAGCAGTGAAGCTGGATTAATACCGTTCAGAACAGCATAAAAATAACAAACTAAGCTCCGCCCTTCGTAAATTACGAAGGGCGGAGCTTAGTTTGTTATTTTTATTCTGAGGTCTATTTCTTCACTGCGGGAAACGTAATGATAAAATCACTACCCTTTCCCTTTATCGACTCAACAGATATCTCACCCTTCATAGCATGCAGAATTTGCCGTGTAATCCAGAGACCCAAGCCAGTACCTCTAATATCATGTGTTTCTTTTGTTCTGATTCGGGAGAATTTTTGAAACAGTTGCTGTTGTTCGTCGGCTGAAATCCCAAAACCCGTATCGCTCACGCGTACTACTATATTTTTATCTTTAATACTAAGTTTTACAACGACACTTCCTTCTGCTGTATACTTAATTGCATTACCGATTATGTTTGTGAATATTTGTTTAAGCCGTGTTTCGTCGGACATGACAAGAGGGATATCTCCTTGGACTTCTATTCGAAGCGCTAGATTTTTTTCTTTCGCAAGCGGGGCAAATGAGTCTACGAGAGACTGCAATAGTTTATGAATGTCGGTGTGTGCATAATCGAGTGATAGCACTCCTTGTTCGATATGTCCGACATCAAGGATATCATTGATAAGCAAAGTGAGATCTTTTGCCGAAACTTCAATGCGTTGAATACTTTCACGGTCTTTTTCGGATATATTTTTAATATCGTTTAAAAGTTGAGCGTATCCGCGAATTACCACAAGTGGTGTGCGTAGCTCATGCGCCGCCATCGACATAAAATCATCTTTTACCTTATCGACCTCTTTGAGGCGTTTATAAAGCGTCGCATAATCAAGAATTCGCGCCTGACGAACAAGCAGTATAAAAATCAATATAATAATAACCAAGAGCACCCCGTACGCATTCGTAATACCCTTTCGAGTAATTTGATCGGCTTGTGTCATTGATAAGTCCGCGACAACATATCCTATTATTTGTTCTGTAGAAGTTGCTCTCACAGCGCTCATACCCCTCCAGTAACGCTCTCCATCAGCAAAGAATTGCATCGCGAATACTTCGTTAGGGTTTCCCAACACAGACCCGTACAAAAACGACGATGCCGTATCTGGAGTAACCATCGTCCCAATTTCCTTTGGATCTAACGAAGCCAAAATAGGAAATTTATTATCACTCCCAATTCCAAGAACTTGAAAATTAACAATTGTTTCGTTGTCTTTTGCAATAGTATTTATGCGCGCGTTCAAATATTCACTGTCATAGAAATGTTCGCGTGTAAAAAGCGTGAACACGTTTTGTAAGACTGCTATGCGATTACGCTCAAGTTTGTCCTGATTCTCCTGAGCAACCTTAAGAAACTGCTCGCTCGTGAAAAAAAACGCAAGCGGAATTACAATCATAAGAAAGAACGTGTAAATGATTTGCGGATTCTCGCGAACAAATTTAATACCGCGCAAAAAAATATCAAAAAAGTTATTTGTCATTTTTTACAAAGTCATAATATCGTTCTCCTTGGGACGTCGACGTGTCATTATTCCAATCGCTGAAAACCCTATAACAAATACGGCCATAAGTGCCCCCACGAGAATATATAGTGAGTAACTGGAGAAAAATCCAATCTTCTGTTCCTCTGGTATTACTGTCTCAATGCTCCCAAACGTAAGAGCTTCAGCAACTTTTACAAATGGCAACGGTTCTGATTTTGCAAGAACACGCCCCGTATTGTCAGTAATCGCGCTTATGACTTGATGCGCACCATCAGGAAGCTCCTTATCCAGTGTGTATGTCCATTCACCCAAAGCATTCGTTTTTACCGTAACGACAATAGGTTCCGAAAAGATGTAGAGTGTGACGAAACTATTTGTCGTAGCATGCCCGGAGAATGTAATCTCCTTCGCTTCTCTGCGTCCATCCGCGTTTGTCGCAATCTTGCTGACCACGATGTTTTTCACGGAAAGCAGGGTTGGCTCCGAAACTCCCGACACCAACGGATTATTTTGTGCAATAATCTTATGTTCTACGCTTGAAGATCCTTCAACTCTTGTTGGATCTGTTCTAAACGAGACTTCTATCCCGTCTAAAAACCCATCTTTGTCTGAATCTGCGCGGTTCGGGTCTGTGCGATAGATACTGAGTTCATCATAATCACTAATACCATCCGAGTCATTATCTGTAAATGCGCGAACCCCTGT
This sequence comes from Patescibacteria group bacterium, assembly GCA_038061275.1. GTDB lineage: Bacteria > Patescibacteriota > Minisyncoccia > Phycocordibacterales > UBA1550 > UBA1550. The sequence goes on along the minus strand of JBBTZQ010000020.1, from coordinate 780 downwards.
TCGTTCTTTTAAAATATCTGCGATGGAATTCGAAACGCCCTCATGAATATACTTCGTGCACAAATTCAGAGCAACGACACTTTTCTGTTCACAATAAACTCGGCACTCAAATTCGCTTGCGCATTGTTCAGGCTTCTTTACGCGAGAGAGTATGTCTTCTTTGTCTTTCTGTGTAAGTTCCAGAACTTCGCCGTAGTCTTTCTTCTCAAAGAGCGCACGATAATACTCGAGTCTCTTTTGTGAAAGATCCACTTCGCTCTCTACAACATCCGTATTTGAACCGCACTGTTTGTTCAATGCGAAACTTCCATGGAGCGGTTGATTTACGGTGTATCCCGATTCAAACTTTATACGCCAATAATACAGACCGTTTTGCAAACTCATACCTCCCCACGGGTAAGCAATGTAGGTGACGCCGAGGTCTTTTGAAAACTCAAAAATGCTTTTTGTCGGTTCGGTAGAGGTCATAGTGACCATTGTCTTTGCAATGCCTGTCGTACAGTCCTTTGATGTTCCCAACTTTACCGAGTATGAAAAATTAATATTGGGAGCTGTTGTTGCTTTTGTTTTCAAAGACCATGATTCTGGCGCCACGCTTGGAGTTACTGAATTCACTTTTGGACATACGGCATTCAAAGAAAACCCCCCTGAAGCAGTGCCCGTTGTCACATATCCACTATTGGTTACTGCGGACCATGTATATGTTCCGTTTGAGAGTTTATATGTCCCCTCTTTTTTATTTAAGGCACCACCTCCATTTTGGATCAAGCTAAAACTTCC
>JBBTZQ010000019.1:0-1857 GCA_038061275.1 Patescibacteria group bacterium | reverse complement strand
GTCGGTTTTTTCCGCAAGGAAATAAGATGAAGGTCCTCCCATCTCAAAAAGGGACCCCCTGTATGCGAAGGGTTACGCATACCCAAGACCTTGCCTGATCGCCTGTTTTTATAACGGACGGCAAAGCAAGGCGGAGAACGGAACAAAAGAAAGAATACTCGAAATTATTTTAGATATCATACATATGCAGTTTTCAGTAAAAAAACGCCTAGAACTAGGCGTTTTTTTGTGCTGGGGTGGGTATTGACTTTTTATTTATATATGCTATGCTGTATTTAGAGATTCACCTTGTCGTTTTAGATATTCGTCCTTTCAATTTCATTGGAGAAAGTCATGGGGAAGATACTTCCGTACCTAGTACTCGCACTTTTTGCGTTTGCATTTGCTTTGCAAGTTCTGGAGCATTTTAATATGCCGACAGTCTACAAATCGTCGATCACACGCGAATGCGTCAAGGCGACTGATGCTGACGGAGGTGACATACCTTGCAATGAGGCAAAGAAAGGACGGTATGAAACCGTCTGGAAATAAAGAATAAAATGGATAAATAAAAATGGGCTATCTCGCATGCGAGATAGCCCATTACTTTTTTGTTTATTTTCTGAATCGTTTGCCGTTTTTTCTACGGTGGCTTTGGTGGTTGGGAAGGTGATTGTTTGTGCCAGGCTGCCATCCATGTTTCGGCCATGACGGCTTTCCTTGAATTATTCTGACTGCACCAAAGGCCAAAATCGTAGGCAAAACTGGTTGAGGGAGTAGAAAGTAAAGAAGTGAGACTCGATATCGATACATGAGAGCTCTCCTCATATTGCTAAGATGAATGTTTAGCAACGAGTTCCCGTACGCTATTGAAGGAGCCCCACGTTTCCTTGGGACGAGCCCGCATCTTCCTAAAAATGTTAGGAGTCTTAGGTTTAAGTTTTTTTTGAACTTCCTTTTTTTGTTTCTTTAAGCTACGTTTTCTCATTGTTGCTCCTTGTCGTTTGTGTAAAAAACCAAGAAATCGAGGAAACCTCGAATGTTTGTACTGCTGTCTATACAGTATCACGAGTGTTTTTATATTTCAAATAGACCCCCTATACTATAATTACGCTATAGCGTAATTATAGTATAGGGGAAAGTATCGGTTCACGCCTTACAAAATAAAAAGAGCCGAGTGTTGTCACACCCGACTCCTTTATGTTGTGCGCATGCCAGGACTCGAACCTGGGACCTCGTCATTATCAGTGACGCGCTCTAACCACCTGAGCTACACGCGCATAAACACAAACTTTTAACATGAACACAATAGCAAGCTAAGCCTTAATCTGTTGTTTAAGGCTTCATTCGCTCGCTAGAATATACCAGAAAAGCGTATATTTCGCAACGCCCCCGTCATAAATGATCTATGCTATAATTTCTCGATGGAATCAAGCAACGACTACAAGGAATTCTTTAAAGATAAAAAGATCACAATGCTAGGACTCGGGCTTTTGGGGCGCGGGGTAAATGTGGCGAAATTCCTCGCGAGCCTCGGCGCTGAACTCACGATCACCGATATGAAGTCAGCCGAGGTCCTGGCACCATCGATCAAACAGCTCGCAAAGTTTAAAAATATCCATTTCGTCCTCGGTAAACACCGCCTCGAAGATTTTCGTAAGTGCGACATGGTCATCAAATCCGCAGGAGTTCCGCTTGATTCACCTTATGTGCTTGAAGCAGTGAAGCACAACATTCCTGTTGAGATGGACGCATCGCTGTTTGCGAAGTTCACGCTTGCTACGATCGTTGGCGTGACAGGGACGCGTGGCAAATCAACAGTAACGCACCTCATTGAACATATTCTCGATATCGCATACCCCGGTCATATTTTTGTGG
>JBBTZQ010000018.1:80287-105705 GCA_038061275.1 Patescibacteria group bacterium | reverse complement strand
CAGCCAGTTTGAGATAGGTTCGCGCGCTCGAATTCCTTATCATCTGCAAGTTGTATTAACTTGTTAATAATTAAATTTTTATAAAAATGGATGATTTTTATTTTTCAGTTTTTACAGGAATAGCAACTGGTCTTATTGTTGGTATTTTGACTTACCTTTTGGGTATATTTATAAGAGATACAATAAAACCTTGGTACACAAGGACTATCTATAGAGGAATGGATGTTTCTGGTACGTGGAGAGGAGGAATGATTTTTAACTCTAACAATATAGAAGTTAAGACGGTTTTTAATATAGAACAAAATGCTTTTGACATAAAGGGTGTATTTTTTGCTGAAACAATAGATAGAACTGATGCTAATAAAAATTATTCAAATCAATACAAATTTTTAGGTCAAATAAGAAATAACATAGTTATGATAAATTATGAAGCCATGTCAAATAAACGTACGGGCGTAGGAACCTTAATGCTTAAATCTGAAAAAGGAGGTAGCGTCCTTAAGGGACATGTTATACATTCAGAAGATATAGATACCATGTGGTCAAGAGACATATTTGGGTTAAAAAGAGACTAGATATTTTATGCTCGAGATACGTCGAGATGTTAAAATAAAACTGTAATATAACCTTACTGAGCTTGGCCAACTATGGCTCTAGTTCAAGTACGCCAGCTAAATCTGATATAATAAAGAAATGGAAAAAGCACCTATATCAGAAAATCAAACAGAAGTTAAGAAAGAAAAAGTGTATCTTTATCATATGGTACCAGAGGATATGCAGGGTACAACTCTTCATCCTTTAAACTCTATGAAGGGAACCCACCCTGAGCTGTATCTATCGAAGGCAGCAAAATATACAGGAAGAGAGCGTGTTATGGAAAATTTTATTCCTACACTTGAATGTGCTTGGAATGATGTCCTACATTTTTCAGCTGTTAACCCCGAAGAGATAAAGAAATCTCTAATTGAAGCGGGGATGAGTCCAAGACAGTTAAAATTTTATCAAATTGATCCAAGTTTACTTGATCCAGAGAAGACAACAATTTATCTCTATCAAGAGAAAATGAGCGAGGACAAAATGAATAAAGAAAATTTCTCTGAATATAATTCTGAGAAATTAGCTGAGCATTCTATCCTTCCTCAAGTTACAAAAGATTATTACAAGGAGAAATTTGGCAAAAGTGAGCGACCTCTTATGTTTGTCGGCGTACCACATATTTTACATAAAGGATCTGTTGATATTTCAGATTTCCCAGTAATAGTCGTTTAGTCCTCCTTCAAAAAGGTTCCAACTTCGTCCCAAACTCCCAGCTAGGTTTTTTAACTAAAATTTAATATAATAAAAATATGACTAAAGAAGAAGCAATCAAATTAATTAATTTATATGGTAAGGCATGGGAGACACAAAATGTAGAACTCATAGCAAGTCTTTTCACGGACGATGCAACATATAATGATCCCAAAGAATTGGAAAATGTTGGTTTGGATAAAATTAAAAAGTATTGGGAGTATAAAGTAATAGGGGAACAAAAAGATATTATATTTGATTTAAAAAATGTTTGGGTAGATGGAGATACGGTTATAGCTGAATGGCATGCAACATTTAAAGATATTAAAAGAAATTTGAATATTGATATGTTAGAAACAGCAATTTTTACAGTTAGAGATGGCAAGTTTAGCTCACTCAGAGAATACTATAAAACCATCAAAACTCCTTTTAGTTCTTAATAAGATTCCAACTTCGTCCTAAACTCCAAGCAAAAATTCAGAATTCACTTGCGGGATGTGTCTCGCGTACAAATTTATGTGGCTTAACAAAAGGAAGATACTAAGTTATAATTGTGATAATAGATTATTAGATTGATACTAACTAAATACCCTTATGAAATATATAAAAGTAACTGCAATTATAGCCGTAGCCCTTTCTTTAACTGGTTTAGTTTCGGTCGCTAGTGCTAGCCATTCTTGGGGTGGGTATCATTGGGCACGCACTGCAAACCCATTCACATTGTCTATGGGGGACAACGTTTCGACTGCTTGGGACTCTATTTTAGCTACTACCTCTAGTGACTGGAGCAACTCTTCTATTCTTGATACAACAATAGTTGCTGGGCAAGGAAGAACAAATTGTCGCGCAAATAATGGGCGAGTGGAAGTTTGTAACAAGGTATACGGTAACACTGGATGGCTCGGTATTGCTCAGATCTGGGTAAGTGGATCGCATATTACGAAAGGCATAGTAAAAGTAAATGATACGTATTTTAATACACCAACCTACAATACGCTTGCATGGAGAAATTTAGTCATGTGTCAAGAAGTCGGGCATACACTAGGGCTTGGTCATCAGGATGAAAACTTTACGAACCCAAATCTTGATACCTGCATGGATTACACTAATGATCCATCGACTAACCAACACCCAAATCAGGATGATTATGATATGTTGACGACTATCTACGCACATCTCGATAGCATGACAACAGTAGCATTCGCGTCAGCTTCTAGCGCAAAGAATATTAAGGCAGTAAAAGAAAATTCAGGACAAGAGATTGACCTTGACGATCCATCTGCGTGGGGTAAGGCGATCAAAAAAGACGCACAGGGAAAGAACTCAACATATGAGCGTGACCTTGGAAATGGACAAAAAGTATTTACCTTTGTAACCTGGGCTCGATAATCAATATTAAAAATAAGACAAACAACAAAAGACCCCGCTCGGGGTCTTTTGTTGCAGATACCTAAATCCCATAGTACCGCCCTATGTACACTATGTATTTCGCCCTTACTTCTATTTCTTCATGAAAGCTTCTCTTGGGGAGAGTCTGGCCGCTCGAAGAGCAGGTAGTAATCCGGAGATGGTACCAATCACAATCGATAGGCCGAGCACTGCAAATGCAAACCAGTTTGGCAGAATAAACAAGTCAAAAGATACCCCGCCCATACGTGTCGCCATAATACTAAGACCAAAGTTCAAAATTTTACCGAGTCCGAGCCCAATTAAAATTCCACCAATTCCACCCAAGGTTCCAATCACGATTGACTCCATCAAAAAAAGATTTCTCACCTCGGTATCGGTTGCGCCAATAGATTTTAAAACACCCACTTCATAAGTTCTTTCAATAAATCCGATGAGCATGGTGTTGAACATCCCAATCGCCGAAACAATAAGCGCGGTGATTCCGAAAATAGCGAGAGTTATCGTAATGATATTAGTAAGCTTTTTGGCTTGATTGACAAGATCAATACGCGCCGAAATAATAAATCCTTGTTTTTCCAGAGTATCACGCAAAGGCTCTACTGAATCAATATTTTTGGCTTTTACTAAAATTTCTTTGAATGAAGTCGGTGGCACCGGCATAATAGTTGAAGGAATGATGGCCATTGGTGGCTGTTGGTCGTCAGTGTTAATGCCGAGAATTGGGAGTGCTTTATCAATATTTAATTCTTCGAATGTCCCGTCCAATTTAGGAAAATAGATTTTGATGTGCGATATTTTTCCCAGTGCATTATTTTCCGCTATCACTCCAATAGTTTGAAGCGCCTGGGCTGATAAAACGATACCCTCTTCTCCTTGTAGAAACGGAACGCCAAGGTCTGGATTTGTGCCAGAGAGACGAAACATATTCGGCTCAACCACGCGAATTATCGGCATGAGTCCAGTTAAGTCACCAACGCTGAGTTCTCCAGAGAATTCAGCAATCGGACTCGTCTCAGCAACATCGGGAAGCGCTCTTATATCATTGATAGTTTTCTGGTTAATGCCGAGGTCGCTCTCCGCGCGATAGGATGCCGACAGGGTTATGAGAGAATCCTCCGTTGTTATAAGTTTGCCAAGGAGAATATACTGCAATCCATAACCAAGTGATACAAGAAAAACCACCGTGGAAATACCAACGGACATACCGAGAATGGTCAGAGCTGTACGCAATGGTTTAGTTTTAAAAATACGAAGCGACAGCTTTATAAGATCGAAAAAACGAAGAGAACTTTTTTGTGGTATTGGATGCATCTTGTTAATCAATATTTTGTATTACAATGTCTGTTGCCAAATTCCCTCCCATGACCTCTATTTGTGACAACGACAACAATGTTTCGAGTCGGTCAGAAATGTGCCTCGTGGTATGAATTGAAAATCCAATACCTTCTTTTGATGCAGGGGAGTTTAGTATTTCTCGAAAACCGCTTTGGTGGATCCTTCTTCTGAGACGTTGGTCAATGGCTGTATTGAGAAGTTTTATCTGCACGTTGCTAATCTTTCCCTTATATTCTTTCAATACCCACAAACGTACCGAGTTTACTTCGTATACAAGAGGAGCATCAGGGTCTTTCCCCAATTTATGATTGATAGCATCAAGCTCCTTTTTTCTTGCAATATAATCTTCTGTTAAGGCAGCAGTTTTAGCAGCGCGTTGTTTCCAAAGGCCCACACCCTCATTATTAAAAGGTAAGTCTAAAAGACTCTCAAACGTCGATGCGTCAATAGCGCCAGACAGTCTCTGAGAAAGATACTGCTCAAATCTTTTTGTTTCTTCTGAAGAAAATCCGCGCAACAAAAGAGAGGCAAGAGAATTTGCAAACATATCATTTGGTGAAATATCGGGTTTAATGTCGCGAAAAAGATCATCCAGAATCTTAGGGGCTACTTCAGGCTTGGACGTAGATTCACCTTGTTCTATGATAACCCCGTCTTTAAGATAAATAATTCTTTTGGCGTCACGCACACTCCACGCTTCGTGGGTAACCATAATAATTGTGCGACCGTCTTTTTCGTTCAGCTCTTTTAGAAAGGCAAGTACAATTTCAGCATTCTCGGAGTCAAGGTTGCCAAGCGGTTCATCGGCGATAATAATCGGTGGATTATTCGCCAGAGCTCGTGAAATGCCGACACGTTGTTGCTGTCCTCCCGAGAGTTCGTCTGGATAACGATGAGCGTATTCTTCCATGCCTAAGCGAGTCAAAATTTTCATCGCCTCCTCTCGACGTTTGTTTTGCGGCATACTTACGAAAGTCATTGGCAGAGCCACATTGTCTAAGACTGTTAAAGATGGAATGAGGTTAAATTGTTGAAAAATTATACCGATGCCTGTTTTGCGAAACTGTGCCAGGTCATTTTTAGAAAGTTTGCGAACATCACGTCCGTCAACATAGATTTGTCCTCCGCCACCTTGCTCAGTTTCAATACCCCCAATTAAATAGGTGAGGGTAGTTTTACCGCAACCGGAAGGACCAAAAAACACAACGTACTCACCGCGCAGAATCTCAAGATTCACATTTTTGAGAGCGTGGTGCTCGGTAGGCAATTTATAGTTATAATAAAAGTTAAGATCTTCTATTTTAATAATTGGTTCAGGCATATAAAATACTCTAATAAATATACTATAGATTATATTTTTATGAAATAGCGTAATATCGAGTTCTTTAGAACCCATCCACTTAGTACTCCGACTACTAAGTAAATGCAATATAAGGTGACGGTCGTCACCTTATATTGCATTTTAGTTTGGACGTTGGACATTTAAAATTCGGCGAGGGGATGGATTGCCACGCTACGCTCGCAATGACCCAAGATTCCCGTCTTTGCGAGTGTGTACTCACACGAAGCAATCCAGCATATCCCCCATACACATATCCTAAGCTATAGCTTAGGATATGTGTATGGGGGATGGGGGATAACTTTTACTACTTATCAAGGTTAAACCTTGATAAGTAAAAATTACACTACACCATCTCCCTACATACCTTGAATTACGAAACTCGAGTTTCCCGTCTTTGCGAGCGTAGCGTGGCAATCCATCCCCTCGTCGTCTTTGCGAGGAACGAAGCAATCCAGAATTCATCGCTCATAATCCTAGATTGCTTCGGCGGAATACCTTCTCGCAAAGACGGGAAACTCGAGGAGTAAAAGTTGTCCACATTTTTTCTCCGTCCTTGTTGTAGTTTTTTATTTCCATATGATACAATACGAGCAAGTAAATAGCAGATAGTTAACAGATATCTTCTATTATAAAATACAAACGCAAAACCAAATGAACATCTTTCATCACTCGGCTAAGTTTATTGAAAAACATAAACATCATCATCATGTGATACTGGGAACACTCGCGCTCATCATAGCGGGGGCAGGGGTGTATACTTACCGACACGAGTTCATACAGGCAGCTACTTATACATTCTCTCAATCAAGCTGGGCAGGTGGCATCACTGCAAACACCGCTAATCATACTTCCAACCAAACCAACTGGACACAATATTCCGCAACTTCAACATCCATCGTCGCGGGAGCGGGAGGAGTGAGTTTGGCGTTAGGTAGTAGAACAATTGTTGACGATGGTGGTGTCAGCACTTTTGCGACTCTTACAGGGGCTCCTGTCGCACTCGCCTTCGACACATCTGGCAATCTGTACACAGCGAACTATGGAGCAAACACTGTCTCTAAAATCACCCCTGCAGGTACCGTTACTACTTTTGCGACCATCCCAATTGCAGGTGCTACTAATCCAAAGAACATGGCTATCGACGCCTCTGGTAATCTCTACACAGCGAACTCCAACACAACCCCCGCCTCAAACATCTCTAAAATAACCCCGGATGGGACAATTACAACTTTCGCGACACTAACAACAACAGACAACCCTGGTAGCATGGTCTTTGACACAGGTGGCAATCTCTATGTCAAAGTTGGCGATGCAACTATCAAAAAAATTACTCCTGGTGGCACCATCAGCACTTTTGCAACCATGTCAACGGGGGGGTTCCCTGGGAATGACCTTGCTGTAGATACATCAGACAATCTCTACCTAGCAGCCCAAGTCGGATCTGCTCCAGACGTCGTCTTCAAAATCACTCCCGCAGGCACTGTAACCACTTTTGCAACTTTAGGAGCTACTGATAATCCGGATGCTCTTGCTTTTGATACCGCTGGCAATCTGTATGTAGCGAATTACGGAGCAAACACCGTCTCCAAAGTCACCCCAGGTGGCACTCTCACTACTTTTGCAACAGTTGGTACAAATCCTACCGCACTCGCCTTCGACACATCTGGCAATCTGTACACAGCGAACTATGGAGCCAACACTGTCTCTAAAATCACCCCCGCAGGTACCGTTACTACTTTTGCAACTGTAGGTGCAAATCCTGACGCACTCGCCTTCGACACCTCCGGCAGTCTGTATGTAGCGAACTACGGAGCCGGCACTGTTACCAAGATAAATGCCTCTGGTTTTGAAACAGGCACTTACTCAGACACACAAATGACGGGAAGCGGGGCCGCGGCGAGTGTCGGGTTGGTGACTTCGTCCCCTGCAACAGGGGGAACTATTACCATGGCTGGCGGGTACAGTATTCACACTTTCACGAGTTCGGGAACCCTTCAGATAACTAGCGGTAGTGTGGATCTTGGGTACCTTGTGGTTGGTGGTGGTGGAGGTGGCTCTGGGGGTGGCGCCGGTGGAGTAGCACAAGGTGGTGGTGGTGGTGGTGGTGGTATGAAAACTGGCACACTTACTGCGGTGGGGGTTGGGACTTACACAGTAACCATAGGGAATGGTGGTACCGCCGGTAGCGGTGTGAATGGTGGGCAGGGTGGCGACTCTGTCTTCTCGACAATAACTTCATTAGGCGGCGGGGGTGGTGGCAGGTCATCAGGCCCAACTGGATACCCAGGTGTAGCAGGTGGTTCTGGCGGTGGGGGTGGCGGGCATTCCATTTCCAGTGGTGGTGCCGGAACTCCCGGTCAGGGGAATGGTGGAGGTAATGGGGATGGTAATTCAGGCGGTGGTGGTGGTGGCGGTGGCGGTGGCGCAGGGTCGGTTGGGTCAGCTGGTTATGGTAACGCGCACGCAGGTAATGGCGGGGCAGGGTTATCCTCATCTTTTTCAGGCTCAAGTCTGAATTATGCTGGTGGTGGAGCTGGTGGTACAGATTATCAAGGTACAGCTGGTACTGGTGGCGCAGGTGGTGGCGGGGCAACCACAGTAGCAGGTACAGACAATACTGGCGGTGGCGGAGGTGGAGGAGCGTATAGCAGTACCCCCGCTGGATCAGGTGGCTCTGGTATAGTTATTGTGAGATATGCACCACCATACGCTACTTCTGGCACCTTCACCTCCTCCGTCATCAACACTCTCATGCAGTCAGGATTCACCACTCTCGCTTACACCAGCACGCTTAACGGACAAACCATCACTGTAGACGCTCGCGCGGGGAACACAGCAACTCCTGATGGCACATGGACTGCATGGCAAACAGGGATTGCAAGTGGTGGAAGCATATCGGGACTTTCTGGAAAACAATACTTTCAATACCGCGCAAACTTTTCCACTACCAACACTGCGGTCACCCCAACCCTTGATTCTGTCACCGTGAACTACACTCAGTACGCAACGACCGGCGACCTCACTTCATCAAAATACAATGCGGAATCAGCTTCAAGCTTAATCTCAAACATCATATGGACTGTATCTGGAACAAGTGGAACAGAGATTGTTAAATTCCAAGTACGTTCTTCTCCAGACGGAACCACATGGAGCAACTGGTGTGGAGAAAGTATCACTTGCGCAGGGTCAGACTATTTCACGACAAGCGCTGGAGTGTCAGGCGGAATCCTAACCAACCATCCATTACGCATTGGTAGTAATGACCAATATTTGCAATACAAAGTTTTCCTAGTATCAGGTGGTGGAGTCACCCCACTCCTTACAAATGTCACAGTGCAGTATGTAGTAAACGGACCACCAACAGTTTCAAATGTCACAGCATCACAAGGAACAAATAGCACAGTAACTGTCACATACGATCTTGCAGATGCAGATAATACAATCGGCAACATCGCAGATGTAACTTTGCAATACTGTACCACCAACTGTTCAAACGGAACAGAAGTATGGGTAGATGCAGTGACGGTGTCTGGAAGTGTGGGTACGGGGGTCGCGCTTGGTACTGGTAAGAGTATTACATGGACGCCGGCTACTGATTACGTGGCTCAATACAAAGCGAACACTCAAAAGATTCGTATCAAAGCAGACGACCGTGATGCGGCGAACAATCTTGGATATGGCACATCTGGAACATTCACTCTGGATACTACAGCGCCTGTGGTCACTGCCGTCTTCAATTCATCAGGAGCGCAAGATGTCATAACCATTACGGCGACTGATAACTCAACCCCGGAATATCGTCTTTGTAATACTGCTGACTTTTCTGGGTGTGCTTCATGGACATCAATCACGTCGGGCGCTGCGACACCAATCAACTGGACTGCCACCGGCGCGCCAAATGCAGAGACTGTATATATGGAAGTGCGCGACGCGTACGGCAACACGACAGCTCAAACCCTCGTTGCTCCAGCAATGCCCGCAAACTTTGACTACAAGGATATATCGAATACCGCGAACAACGCATATTGGGAGTTCCTCAGTTGGTCGCTTGCCACGAATATCACCGGATCCACATTTGGTTCATACAAACTGTACCATTCCAACGACAGTGGTACCACGTACAGTCTTCTCACGACCATCACCGATGTAAACACCAACTACTACCGCCATTCCATAACAACGGCAACATCCAGCATGCAATACTACAAGGTCGTCGCGGTTGACACAGACGGCGATATTTCAAATTACACTTCCGTACTTTCTGATATTCCAAACGGACAGGGGGGTTCGGACACCACTCCGCCCAGCGCATCAAATATTCAAGTACCTGTCGGCACACTACGAAACACTTCAGCGCAGATTACCTTTACGACTGATGAACTCGCAACCGCCCAAGTCTTGTATGGCACGACTCTTGCCTCGGCTTGCAACTTTGGTACCAATCAAACATCATCTTCGTACGTTACATCACAGAGCATCTACCTTTCGAACCTTGCCCCAAGCACACTGTATTACTTCTGCGTGAAAGCAACTGATGTGGCGGGGAATGTCGGCGCTGGGGTAGACGGTGGAACCTTCACCACGGTTGGCGGTCCGGTCATCACCAACGTCACCACATCAAACGTCACCGACCTTTCAGCGAATATTTTTTGGAATACTTCTACCTCTTCCGACTCCTATGTCTACTATTCAACAAGCGCATCGCTCGCGAGTCCTTCTACGGCGGGATCTGCCACTCTTGTGAATTGTCTCAGTGATGTCTGTCAGCATCAAGTCGGCATTTCGAGTCTTACATCCGGCAACCGATATTACTATTATGTAAAATCTACAGATGGTATGGGGAACTCAACCATCGACAACAACAACGGCACATACTACAACTTTGTCACCACTGTCGACACCACACCTCCTACCATTACTGATATCGCGACACCCGTAAGGTCCGCAACAGCCGCAGTTGTCGTATGGACGACCGATGAGCCAGCCACTTCGCAGATACTTTGGGGAACAACAGCAGGGGACCGCTCCATGTTCACGACTACAGATACACTGAAGTCAATTTACCATGTTGTTACCTTGAGCTCTGCGACAACTAACGCAGGGACTGCAGGCGGAACGAATGCACTCACTCCTGAAACCACCTACTATTATGTCGTAAAATCTGCTGACGCAGCAGGAAACACCACCACCTCAGCGGAAACAACATTGGTCACTCCATCAACGGGTAGTGTGAACATCGTGACATTTTCTGTAAATTCACCAACTCCTGCGGGAATCCTTCCCGACATCACCCCTCCTGTCATCACTGATGTGAAGGTGGGAGACATTACGCCATTTGGCGCGACGGTGAGCTTCGGGACTAGTGAGGATACGGTGAGCTTTGCGAAATATGGCAAGGATACCAGCTATGGCGATAGCGCTGGAAGCGAGACATGGGCTAAGACGCACGTACTCAAACTTCGCGGACTCATCATCGGCACCGAATACCACGTGAAAGTTTCCGCAGTCGACAAATCAGGAAACCTCGGTACCTCCGACGACAAAACTTTCAAAACACCGTTCCTTGCAGAGAGTCTGAAAGAGTCTATCAAGATTGAGAACATTGAACAGTACCAAAAGGAAATCGAGAATACTATTGAGTCCATCCTCCCATCTCTTGTCCCTCCCTTTGTTTCCAAACCAGAGATAACCGACATTACGGAGGGTGGTGCAACCATTGTTTGGAAGACCAACATAAAAGCATTCCCTGTTGTTGGGTATGTTGAAGACGCGCTCTATGATGCAACAAAGGAGAATCCGTATACTGGGGAGGTTTCAGATACTACTGAGAAATCAGCGACCCACACTATCTCTCTCACCGGACTCAAACAGAACACCAAGTATCATGTGCAAGCGCGAGCATTCTCACTTCCGAAAGTTATCGGCAAATCATCTGACATGACCTTTACCACCAAGGCATCGAAGATTCAGGGTTCCATCGTAGAACGAAAGAATGATTCCTTCACTGTTGTGTGGACGACCGACGAACCCACCTCATCCATTGTTGAATTTGTGAACACAAGCACCGGAATCACGGAACGCAAGACTGACGATGTGTCGAGAACCTCCCACTCAATGAAGGTCGAGAAGCTCCCTTCGGGAATAACCTACCGTGTCAATATCTCCGGTATCAACGAACAAGGTAATCTTGTTGAAGCAACATCACCACTTTCTGTCCTTACTTCTACCGACATCACCGCACCTGTCATCTCTGGCTTCAAAGTAGACAATGCGCTTGTTCCAGGAAGAATCGACCGTATACAGACTATTGTTTCGTGGACTACTGACGAACCCGCAAACGGCACCGTCTACTACGAAGAAGGAACTGGACGCCTAGACAGCAAGAGAGAGCTTATCAACAAGAGCGAAGCGCTTGACTCCTACGTCGTGAGACACAGTGTCATCCTTCCAAACTTGAAGCCCGGCACCATCTACCGTCTCAAGGTTACTTCTGGAGATATTAGCGGGAACAAGAGTTCCTTTGGTCCACGCACGATCATTACACCGCGACAAACAGAATCCATTACCGACATCATCTTCAAGAACTTCGAAGAATCGTTTAAGTTTTTGAGGAATAATTAATTTAATTTCGCGGATTCTAAATCTGAGAAGCTCCGCCCTTAGTAAAACCACACCGGAGTAGATTATCTTTGCTATAATATATAGGCAAAGACGCATGGTAACCATTATTGGAGATATAATAAACTATACACTATGTTTGATCTTACCAACAAAATAGCAATCGTCACTGGGGCACGCAGGGGGATGGGGAGGACGCATGCACTCCTGCTTGCAAAACAGGGCGCGAAAGTTGCAGTTACGGATATTGACGAGGGGCAATGCCAGATCGTTGTCGATGAAATAAAGAACGCAGGGGGAGATGCGATGTGTTTCAAAATGGACGTCACGAACCTAAAAGAGATCAATGAGGTTTTTGATAAGGTCATCGCTACATGGGGACGTTTGGATATTCTTGTAAACAATTCCGGTATCTACTCGCCAAAACTCGCACTCGATATGACTGAAGAGGAGTGGGATAGGACGATAGACATCAATCTCAAAGGTTATTTTTTCTGTGCACAACGTGCTGCAAAAGAAATGGCGAAAAACAAATGGGGTCGTATTGTGAACATCGCATCGGTTGCATCTGGTGGTGTGGGAGTCGGTATTCTTGGGTCGGCTCACTATACCGCGTCTAAAGGTGGAATCATCGGCATGACAGAGACACTCGCTATCGAATGGGCACCTCTTGGTATCAATGTGAACGCTATCGGTCCTGGAGTTATCGATACGCCAATGGTTCAAAATGCTGGAATGTCTGAAGAGCAACTGAGTGGACTGCTAGAGCGCGTGCCTCTTAAACGCATGGGTCGTCCGGAAGAAATTTCTTCTGCTGTCGTCTTTCTCGCATCGGAAGAAGCGAGCTATATTACTGGCGCGACACTCTACATCGATGGCGGTTGGCTCGCGGCATAGTACATAGGCCTCGCGCCTATGTACTGGTTATTATTCAATAAATCTACTATGTTCTCGGATTACTCTTTGACCATTCGGGAATGCTCGCGGTTTTTCGCTCGTGGTGAGACGCAAGATGTATGTGTGTTTTTTGAGTTTTAGGAACTATGTCGAAGTGCGGGGATAGATCGAGCGCCTCTGCGATATTCCAAAGATTTTCTTCACTTGTAATCCATGATGTTCCAAACTTCTTCAGTGAAAACGGTCGTGAATACATTCGCAATGTTTTCTCGCCAGTTTTGGTCAGAAAATATTCATGAAAATAGGATAATGCCAGCTCACGAACCGTTTTGTAAATAGGATCACGCGACCTTAGTACATGATGATTGGTTTTACTGAGTGCCCCCCAGTACCCGTTTTTTTTGTAGAGCGCTACCACATGATCGGGGTCAATCTTTATATTTATTGTTTTAAGATCGAGGAGAAGGGGTTTCTCACCATGAAACCAGAGGGCTGTTGCGGCAATGAGAGCTCCTTCTATACAATGAGCCTTGTTGTTTTGGATAGCGACACGTGGGGAACTGCACGTCTCACCGTTCTTCTCATAGTTTATTGGAAGTTCGTCCAAATACGCTTGAATCTTTTGAGGCGTAGACAGCTTTTTAAAAAGAGCCGTCTCTTTTGCGGTAAGTCCAAACATATAGATAAAGTATGACAGAGTTTGACCTAATACACAAAACTTCATTTTTACAGATTTACTAGCATTTTTTAGATGGGTATGGTATGATTTACTCACTAAGAAATCGAGTCGAATTTGTAGTAAAATAATAAAAAATAAGAAAAAAATAAGATGAAAGGAACAATCAAAACACTTACTGATCGCGGATTTGGATTCATTTCCCGCGAAGGTGAAACAAAGGACCTCTTTTTCCATGCACGTGACTTGGATGGAGTTCTCTTTGATGACCTCAAGGTAGGCGATGCGGTGACATTCGATGTAGTAGAAGACCAGAAGGGTCCTGCTGCAAAGAGTATCCGTACTGCTTAATAAGTACAAAAAAAACACCGCCTAGGCGGTGTTTTTTTGTTTGTATGGTACAATTTTGATCAACAGCATATTAACTATATAACAACATTTCAAATTTTTATTTAAAAATTGAAGAGATTCTACAAAGAATATCTTTTACGGTTAAGCCGGTCCGGAAATATGTGCGGGCAAGAACAAAGCAATATCGCCACAACAAAGAATCTGCGCGCGCTATTATTACGCTCCGTATTGAACATTTTAACTCATTCTACAAGCACACTGTGGGCGATATACGCATACGAGACCAAAAGACTCGATGGGGAAGCTGTTCAGAAAAGGGCAACTTGAATTTTAACTACAAAACGGCATTCTTGGAACCTAATCTTCGCGACTATGTAGTCGTCCATGAACTCTGCCACCTCAAGGAATTCAATCATTCTCAGGATTTTTGGGCACTCGTTGCTTTATCGGTGCCTGACCATAAAGCCTTGCGCAAAGAGCTCAAGAAAATAAAAATGTAAACAGAAAAGTTTTTTGGTATACTGTACGTATATGAAAAAGATAATTAAGAGTTTTCAGTGGGCGCTTAATGGCTTACGGACCGTATGGCAACAAGAAATGAACTTTAGAATTGAGTTTATTGTTTCGATGATAGGAATTCTTGCGGGTGTCTTCTTGAGGTTCGCGTCACTTGAATGGATAATTCTGGTTGTTTGTATTACCGCTGTGCTCGCGGCGGAAGTGGTCAATACCGCGGTTGAAAATATTTGTGACCGCATTGAACCGGGACACGATATACTTATTGGAAAGATAAAAGATATCATGGCGGGATTTGTACTCCTCGTTATTCTCGGAGCTTCTATTGTAGCTGTTATTTTATTTTCTAGTTTTATCTAATTTTTATGACAGATATAGAATGTATTACTCGGGCTGTTATACAAAATGAGGATAAGCTCCTTGTTTGTCGCGGAAAAGGTAAGAGCAATTGGTTTTTCCCCGGGGGACATATCGAAAAAGGGGAGAGCGCTCCTCAAGCTCTGTTGCGAGAGCTTGAGGAAGAGCTTGGTGCCACTGGGGAAGTAATTCGATTTCTCGGAGCAAGCGAAAACACGTTTATCATGAACGGAAAGAAGATTCAAGAAATCAATCTTGTATTTGAAGTAGCTCTTGACGAACATGCGATGATAGAGAGCAAAGAGGCTCATTTAGAATTTGAATGGTTTACGCTCGATGAATT
Source organism: Patescibacteria group bacterium (assembly GCA_038061275.1). Classification (GTDB taxonomy): domain Bacteria; phylum Patescibacteriota; class Minisyncoccia; order Phycocordibacterales; family UBA1550; genus UBA1550. Next base: position 90,573 of record JBBTZQ010000018.1, on the reverse strand, counting down.
ACAAGAATTAAATGTATTCCCTCTGTCACTTCGTGATGCGATACTTTCAGGAGTTCAACAAAAAACCCTCATCTGGGCAAGCGAGGGGTTTGAGTAGTATCTATTATTTTTTAGAGACCGATTTGTTCAAGAAGAGTATGTAGTTCTTCTTCAGTCAAATCCCGATATGCTCCTTCTTTAAGGTCGCCAAGTTTGATATTCATGACGCGAACGCGCGTAAGTTCTAATACCTTATATCCTTCAGCAGCGCACATTCTGCGAATCTGATGTTTCTTTCCCTCGGTAAGCGTAATATAAAAAATAGTTTCTCCAGCACGGCGAGCTTTTGCTGGTTTTGTAGTGTACCCTTCAATAAAAACCCCACGTTCCATGTGCCGCATGAACGTATCACTAATAGATTTATCAACGCGTATAAAATACTCTTTTTCATGAGCGTGTGCGGGGTTAAGGAGGCGGTCGGTTAGACGGCCGTCATTCGTGAGAAGAATAAGTCCATGCGAGTCCTTGTCGAGACGCCCGAGTGGTGAGAGTCCGCGAAGCGCGGGAAGGGAAGAGGAGATAGACTTTGTGTCTTTCTGAACATCGGTCGAAACACCAATTGGTTTATGATAGGCAATATACCTATAGCGCATAGCATTTTTCAGCAATGCATTTTTTGAAACAATGATTTCGTCAGCTTCGTTTACTTTGTCTCCGAGAACTGCTTTCTTGGCATTCACGGTCACGAGGCCTTTAGTGATGAATTCGTCAGCCTGACGGCGCGTACAATACCCCTTGAGTGCAAGGTATCGGTTGATGCGCATGGGGTATACGAGGGGTTCTTTGTCCATAGGTAATAATTATGACATATTTATCAATAAATTGCAATTTTTTAGATTGCGGGCAAGACGCGAGCTCGATATATCAAAAATATTCCGAATTAATTTTTTAAAAAAATAATTCATAATGAGGTTATCCACACTGCTTGAATATTTTCATGTGGAGACATGCTACAATGAGTTCAAGCTATTTTACATTATGCGCGTACTAATGTTCGGATGGGAATTTCCTCCACATAACAGCGGTGGTTTGGGTACCGCGTGTTTTGGACTTACACGAGCGCTTGCTGCCCGCAAGATCGACGTGCTTTTCGTACTGCCTAAAAGAGTTGGGGTCGGCGCATCTTTCATGAATATTCTATTTGCCGACGATGGAAAAGTGAGATTCACGGAAATTGAAACTACCCTTCGTCCCTATGTCACTTCGGAGAGTTATGTTCGTCTGCGCGACAATATTGTTTCAGATATTTACGGGAACACACTCATGCAAGAGGTGCGCCGTTATGCGATGCGAGCGCGTGAGGTTGCAAAAAATGAGCATTTTGACATTATCCATGCTCACGATTGGCTCTCGTTCCTTGCCGGAATTGAAGCGAAAAAAGTTTCAGGAAAGCCACTCATCCTCCATGTGCACGCAACTGAATTTGACCGCACGGGAGAGCAAGGCGTGAATCAGGAAATCTATGATATTGAGCGCATGTCGCTTGAGCAAGCAGATGGAATCATCGCAGTTTCAAATCTTACCAAAGAGAGGCTCGTAAAGAATTATGGAATACCGCGAGAAAAGATTCGTGTTGTTCATAATGGTATTGATGAGTGCGATTATCTTGTTACGCCTGATCGTCTTTCGGAACTCAAGCGAGCAGGACAAAAGGTCGTTTTATTTCTTGGTCGTATTACGATTCAAAAAGGGCCCGAATATTTTATTCGTGCCGCGAAACGCGCTTTGGAATACGATCCGAATATTTTATTTATAGTAGCGGGAAGCGGGGATATGGAACGCCAGATGATACTTGAGGCGGCAAATTCTGGCATTTCATGCCAAGTTCTTTTCGCTGGATTTTTACGAGGCGAGGAACTTACCGCTATGTACCGATCCGCAGACCTTTTCGTCATGCCGTCTGTTTCAGAACCATTCGGGCTTACGACACTTGAATCAATCATTGCTGGCACGCCAGTTCTCATTTCTAAACAATCCGGTGTTTCTGAAGTTCTCGTGCACGCGTTAAAGACAGATTTTTGGGATACCGACGACATGGCAAATAAAATACTCAGTGTCGTCTCCCACCGTTCTCTCAAAGATACCTTGTGGGGAAACAGTCGTGAGGAACTTAAAAAAATCAGTTGGGATGTCGCAAGCAAAAAATGCGTCGATTATTACGAGGATATCCTGCGTTAGTAGTTTTTCATTTTTAAAATATGATACACTGAACACATGACATCAGTATGCTTTTATTTTCAAGTGCATCAGCCTTTTCGCGTAAAGGATTATCGTGTTTTTGATATTGGACAAGACAGCGAATATTTTAATGATAAATCCGATCGCTCTATAAATAACGAAAAAATTCTCCACAAAGTAGCAGGGAAGTGCTATCTTCCCGCGAACGCCGTCCTCCTCGAGCTCTTAAAAAAACACCCTGAATTTAAAGTAAGCTTTTCTTTCTCTGGTGTGTTCCTAGATCAACTTGAGGAGTTCAGTCCCGAGACGCTTGAATCATTCCAAAAACTCGTCGCTACGGGTCGCGTAGAAGTTCTCGGCGAGACATATTATCATTCGCTCTCATTTTTATATTCCCCCGAGGAGTTCAGGAGACAAGTCGCGCTCCATCGCGCGAAGATAGAAAAGCTTTTTGGCGTTACGCCGACCGTATTTCGAAACACTGAACTCATCTACAATAATGCGCTCGCAGAGGAGGTTGAAAAGATGGGCTACAAGGGTATCATTGCCGAGGGAGCTGATCACATACTGGAGTGGAGAAGCCCGAATTTTCTCTACCGCCCTCAAGGAACGCAGAATCTCAAACTCCTTCTCAAAAACTATCGTCTTTCCGATGACATTGCGTTTCGTTTTTCTTCAAAAGAGTGGAGCGAGCACCCGCTTACCGCGCCGAAGTTTGCAGACTGGGTTTCTCAAGTGAACGGAGGGGGGGATGTGGTAAACCTTTTTATGGATTACGAAACGTTTGGAGAGCACCAATGGGAAGACACGGGTATTTTTAATTTTCTGAGACACCTGCCGGATGAGATTTATAAAAATCCCGATAACAATTTCGTAACGCCAAGCGAAGCGATTCTGCGTTACAATCCAGTTTCTCTGCTCGACGTTCATCACTTTATGTCATGGGCAGATGTTGAGCGCGACCTCTCCGCGTGGATATCAAACCCAATGCAACACGATGCACTTGAAAGTATTTACCGCATGGAAGAGGGCGCGCTCGCGACAAACAATTCTCGAATAATTGAGGATTGGCGACGGCTTCAAACTTCCGATCACTTTTATTATATGTGTACCAAATGGTTCAATGACGGCGATGTTCATAAATATTTCAATCCCTACAATACGCCATACGAAGCATTCATAGCGTATATGAACGCGCTTCAAGATTTGAAGCTTCGTATTCATAATTTTCAACCACAGAAGTCGGAAACAAAAGAAGTTCCCATCAAACATATTTCATAAAAATTTTCTGTTGTGTTTGTTCTAGGTTCTCGTTATACTTAAACTCATGCCAAAGTCCCTTTCACTTGGAAACGGTAATATTCTTGTATGCACCGACAAGCACGCTCAAGTGCGAGATTTTTATTTTCCGTACGTCGGGCTTGAAAATCATATCGGGGGAAATAATATCCACCGCGTTGGAGTTTATACTGACAATCAACTCAATTGGCTTGACCACTCAAATTGGAACATCAGCACTACGCTCGCAAAAAATTCTTTGGTAGGAGAAACTGTTGCGCGGAACAGCGCACTTAACGTAACCTTGGAATTTTCTGATACGGTTTATAATGAAAAAAATATTTTCGTTCGCAAAGTAAGTGTAAAAAATGAAACTGACAGAACGCGTCAAATCAAAATATTCTTCAACCAAGAATTTAAGATTTACGCGTCATACCAAGGAGATACTTCGTATTTTGATCCCATTAACCATGTTGTTGTGCATTACAATGGGAAAAGAGTCTTCCTTATTAACGGTCTTTCAGAAAAAGGCTCTTTTGATGATTTTACTACTGGAATTTTCAGAATTGAGGGAAAAGAGGGAAGCTTTAAAGATGCTGAGGACGGCGTACTTTCAAAAAATCTTATTGAGCATGGTCCATCGGATTCTGTAATCGGATTTTATCTCGATATTCCGCCACAAGAGTCAAAAATTTTTTATTACTGGACAGCGGTAGGAGAATCGATAAAGGAGGTTCTCGCATTGAACGCTTTGGTTTTAGAAAAAAAACCGGCTCATATTCTTCGCACCACGAAGGATTACTGGCGTGCCTGGGTAGACAGATATAATTTTACTTATTATGGCCTTAAAGAAGATGAAGTAACTTTGTTTAAAAAATCTTTGCTCACGATGCGTACTCATGCCGACGACCACGGCGCAATCATCGCCTCCGCGGATTCAGACATGCTTCAGAGCGGGCGTGATACATATAGCTACATGTGGCCTCGCGACGGCGCATTTTCTGCAATAGCATTTGATATGGCTGGAAATTTTAATATCTCGGAGCGATTCTTTAATTTTTGCGCTCGTGTCATAGATGAAAAGGGTTATCTGATGCACAAGTATCGCCCTGATGATTCTTTGGGGAGTTCGTGGCATCCGTGGATGAGGAACGGCAAAATAGAATTACCAATACAAGAGGACGAAACAGCTCTCGTTGTGATTGCACTCTGGCATCACTATGAAGAATCTAAGGATTTGGAATTTGTGGAAGATGTCTACGATGCGCTCGTTAAAAGAGCGGCAGATTTTATGGTCTCATATCGGGACCACAAAACCTTCCTACCGAAAGCATCTTATGACCTCTGGGAAGAAAAGTTCGGTGTTCACACGTATACTGCCACAACCGTATACGGAGCTCTTATTGCGGCTTCAAAACTTGCAATGTTGCTTGGTAAGAAACAAAGCGAGGAAACGTATCTGAAAGCCGCGTTTGAGATACGGCAGGGGATACTCACGTATCTTTATGATGACACAGACGGAATATTCGTAAAAATGATGAATATAGATGATGACGGCACTTTTCATTATGATAAAACATTAGACATGTCGAGCATATACGGACTCTTTGCATTTGGTGTTCTCGACATTGATGACCCCCGACTCGCAAATGCTATCAAACAAGTAGAGAGTCGACTTGTCGTAAAGACAGACGTTTCGGGCGTTGTGCGGTACGAAGGAGACCGTTATTTCAGATCAACAAGCGATGTCCCTGGGAATCCGTGGTTTATAACTAGCCTTTGGTTAGCTCAATATTACATTGCGAAAGCTAAAAAAGAATCTGATTTTGACCCTGTTCATCGATGGATTACATGGGCTGTTAAACACGCAGGTCCTTCAGGGATGCTCTCAGAACAATTAGACCCACATACCGGAGCACAATTATCAGCAACTCCGCTTACTTGGAGCCATTCTGAATATGTCACCACTATAGTAAAATACTTAGATCGCCTTGAACAACTTGGAATTTGCTTAAAGTGTAACCCTCTGTATCAAGAGCGTGATTAGTATGTACTAGACCCCACCCACTGCAATAACTTTTTCTTCTGCAATTTCTGATTTTTACTTTTTAAGCACATCCTGTTAGAATGTAGAGAATATGTTTATATTATTTGATATCGGGGGGACAAAGATGCGTGTCGTTGCAACCGACAAAGAAAAATTTCTAGGTGAGCCTATCGTAGTTTCTACGCCGAGAAGTTTTGAGGAAGGAATTGAAACACTAAAAAACATAATAGGGAATTTAGCGAACGGGAGTCAGATCGAAGCCCTCGTAGGGGGTATTGCCGGTCCCCTTGATAAAGAAAAAACAAAATTGGTGAAAAGCCCAAACCTTAGCGGATGGGTAGGACATGATATTAAAAATATTCTCATGTCTGAATATAATGTTCCTGTATCTCTTGAAAATGATGCTGCTTTGGTAGCTCTCGGCGAGGCGAATTTTGGAGCAGGGAGAGGGTATTCCATCGTTGCATATCTGACAATATCAACTGGTGTCGGCGGTGCGCGTATTGTTAATGGTGCCATCGACGAGGGTTCTTTGGGATTTGAACCTGGGCATCAGATTATTGACCCCGACAATACACTCTGTCCTACATGCGAAGGTAATGACCTGGAAGCTTACGTTTCCGGCACAGCAATAGAAAAACGTTTTGGGAAAAAACCTTACGACATCCATGATGATGCAATATGGGACGAGCTTGCAAAATTCCTAGCTTATGGACTTCATAATACGGTTCTTCACTGGTCGCCTGATGTTGTCGTTCTCGGCGGGTCAATGATGAAAGAGGTAGGTATTCCTATTGATTCTGTCCGTAAACATCTTGCAGAAATTTTAAGAATATTTCCCCAGATTCCAGAAATTAAGAAATCTGAGCTTGCGGATTTTGGCGGACTTTATGGCGCCTTATCGTACGCACACACCCACTATAAATAATATGAATGATGTATATAAAAAGTCTTTGAATCTCCACAAAAAATATGGAGGGAAGATTGAAGTGGTGAGCAAAATACCGCTTGGAAATAAAGCTGACCTTTCGCTTGCATACACGCCTGGTGTCGCTGAAGTGTCGCGTGTAATCGGAAACGATAAAGAACTCGCTTATGAATATACGCTGAAGAAAAATACTGTTGCAATAATTTCGGACGGGTCGGCAATCTTAGGACTTGGAAATCTTGGTGCTCATGCTGCCATCCCCGTGATGGAAGGAAAGGCGGCACTTTTTAAAAAATTCGCCAATGTTGATGCATTTCCGATTTGCGTGAACACACAGAATGTCGAAGAGATTATCGCGCTTGTAAAAAATATTTCTCCTGTATTTGGGGGAATCAATCTTGAAGATATATCTGCTCCGCGATGTTTCGAAATCGAGGAGCGTCTCCGTAAAGAACTCTCAATACCAGTCATGCACGACGACCAGCACGGAACTGCAACAGTAGTTCTCGCTGGTCTTATAAATTCTTTGAAGCTTAGGAAGACAAAAAAAGAGGATGCGCGCATCGTACTTTCAGGAGCAGGCGCTGCGGGGACTGCGATTACAAAGCTCCTTACTCTTTATGGATTCAACCATTTTATCGTGTGCGATTCAGTGGGAGCAATTTACAAAGGGAGGCCAGACCTAAACCCTGAAAAACAAGCTCTTGCTAAAATAACAAATAAAGAAAAAAAGAAAGGAACACTGAGTTCAGTTCTTCATGATGCAGACATATTTATCGGCGTATCAAAACCAGGCGTCCTTACTAGAGAGATGATACGCACCATGGCAAAAAACCCTATCATTTTTGCTCTCGCAAATCCTACGCCCGAGATTATGCCCGATGAGGCAATTCAAGCTGGAGCATTCATCGTCGCAACTGGACGCTCTGATTTTCCAAATCAAATTAACAATTCGCTCGCATTCCCAGGAATCTTTCGTGGAGCGCTCGACAACAGGATCAAACAATTTGAGCAACAGATGTTCATCGATGCTGCAATTGCTCTTGCTAAGTATGTAAAATATCCAAAGCCCGACCAAGTACTACCCGGACCCTTTGACCTCGGCGTCGTGAAAGCGATAAAAAAAGTGATTAAATAATAAGAAAACCCTCGAAGTCGAGGGTTTTTAAGTGACCGTTATCGAGTGTAATGATAAAAAGTCAAAGGATATTTATTTTTTTCACTTGGATCAAAGTGCTCCTCATTTTCAAGTTTCCATCCGTCCCTTTTTTGATCAAAAATGTTCAAACACACATTCCCTGGGAGGCCGGCATGCACCTTTGTCATGAAAAGCTCAGTTGTATCTCGGTAAAATTCCTCGTACACAATTTTACCACCGATGCAGAAAACTTTTTTTCTTCTTGAAAGCCTGCGAATGTCTGGTGTTGACATGATGCCAAAACCATCTTTAAAGATCAGATCTGCTTCACGCGTAAGAACAATATTTACTCTTCCTTTAAGTGGCCCGGGCAAAGTTTCAGCTGTTTTTCTTCCCATAACAACATGATGCCCCATGGTTGTATCTCTGAAACGTTCCATATCGAGTTTAAGATCTCTGATGTTCCATGGGAGACCTCCGATGTTTTTTGTGTTGCCAATGATGCCTGCTTCCGTCATTGCTAAAATCATTGATACTCCTGTTTTTTGGTACATGATTTTCCCCTTTTGATGTTGAACGAAATCTGGATAAACATTATCACATTTACGAGACACGTCAATAGTGCTAGAGTGAGAGCATGAAAAAGCCAATAGAATTCAATACCGAGCACAAATTAGCGGGTACGCTCGCTAGGGCCGGGACACTTAAAACAGAGCATGGAACTATTCAGACGCCCGCATTCGTCACTGTGGGCACTAAAGCAACCGTGAAATCTCTAACGCCAGAGCAAGTTAAAGACCTCGGTGCGCAAGTTGTTCTAGCAAACACATATCATCTCTACTTACAGCCAGGAGAGGAGGTCTTAAAAAGTGCTGGAGGGCTCAACAAATTCATGAAGTGGGATGGTCCGACTATGACTGACTCTGGAGGGTTTCAAGTATTTTCTCTTGGAGTAGCCTTTGGGACAAAGGTAGGCAAGCTTGCGAAAGCAGGAGAGATCATAGTAGGTGAGGAAATTGAAAAAGGGGATGAAGCAGGAAAGCTCGCAAAAATTGATGAAGATGGTGTTACATTCAAATCATACAAAGACGGAAGCGAGCATCGCTTCACACCAGAACGATCTATTGAAATTCAACAGAGCATAGGTGCTGATATGATTTTTGTTTTTGATGAATGCACGTCACCGGCGGCCCCACATAAATATCAACAAGAAGCTATGGACCGCACACACCGCTGGGCGAAGCGAAGCCTCAATGCTCATCATGCAAACAAAGAAGCGAGCGAGAAGCAAGGACTCTTTGGTATTGTACAAGGAGGACGGCACCGTGACCTTCGTGAAGAGAGCGCTCGCGTGCTTGCTGGTATGAACTTCGATGGTTACGGAATTGGAGGTTCGTTTGATAAGGACGATATGTACAACGCAGTAGGATGGGTGAATGCCATTCTTCCTGAAAACAAGCCGAGACATCTTTTGGGAATTGGTGAACCAATTGACCTGTTTGGTGCTGTTGAAAACGGTTGTGACCTTTTTGATTGCGTCGCACCAACACGACAAGCGAGAAATGGTGCGCTCTACACGAACGACGGACGCATCAATATCAACAACGCTAAATATATAAAAGATTTCACACCCATTGATAGCGAGTGCGACTGTTATACCTGCAAAAATTACACACGCGCATATATTGCACACCTTTTTCGCTCTCAAGAAATGTCTGCCGCGACACTCGCTTCTATCCACAATCTCCGCTTCTTAATTGCGCTCGTAGAAAAGATGCGCACATCAATCATCGATGAAACTTTTCTCGACCTGAAGACGAAGTTCATTGAAAGGTATTATAAATAAAATGACCGGACGATAAATCGCCGGTCATTATAAGTAAACACTATCGTTTTAACTCAAAATTTTTTTATTTTGAAACAAAAGATGATTGCAAGAAGCACATCGGCATGAAGAGGTTAAAATTACTTTATCATTCATAGTAACTGTGCCAGATTCATACTGTAAAACATGCTTCGGTTCTGTGGTTAATTTGAATGTTCCCCAAGAGCCACATTTACTGCACCGCAACCGCAATTTCTCAAACAAATACGCAAACATGAAACTAAAGTCAAGATTCATAAAAGCTCCTTTTTGTAAGATTTATCCAAATTTATTCGAGCACCCATTTTTTGTAGGAAGCCCCAACCATAATTTTTATCATCATTGCTCGGAGTTCTTTGGGGAGGTTGAGGAAGTCTTTTCGTTCATCTACAGTGATGATGAATTTATTTTTCTTTCTATAAAGAAAGTGAAATAAATAGACTTGAACTCTTGTTAGTCTGAACCCAGGAGGTTTCATCCTACCACGATATCTAACCTCATTATGAAGAGGCGTACCTGGGTACTTTATATTTACCCTAACGGGAACTGAGTCAATTCCAAATCCAACTTGAACTTCTAGACACAGGTGTCCGAGGTTATGTCCTGAATCCATTGCGTGATTATTCGTATAGTGCATCGCAGATACTCCTTATGTTATTTAGGAACTTTCCATCACAAAACTACCATTTTATGCTATATTGTCAACCATGAAGACATTCAATTTAAAATCAGAGTGGCCACCAGCTGGAGACCAGCCAAAGGCCATACAAGAGCTTGTAGACGGCATCAAAAAGGGAATTGACCGTCAGACACT
>JBBTZQ010000018.1:61885-80187 GCA_038061275.1 Patescibacteria group bacterium | reverse complement strand
ATGATTCGTGAAGTTGGTTATTGCAATGGCATAGAAAACTATTCACGCCATATGGCAGGACGCGCTGAGGGTTCCGCTCCAGACACGCTTCTTTCATATTTCCCACACACAAAAAAAGGTGAGCCTGATTTCCTAACAATTATCGACGAATCACACGTAACGATTCCTCAAATAGGCGGTATGTACGCAGGCGACCAATCACGAAAGAAAACACTCGTTGAGTTCGGGTTTAGACTTCCTTCTGCTAAAGACAACAGACCACTACAGTTTAGCGAATTCAATGAACGCGTTGGGCAAGTAATCTATACTTCGGCTACTCCAGGGAACCACGAGAGGGAAACAAGCAAAAAAGTTGTTGAACAGATTATTAGACCAACTGGACTTGTTGATCCTGAAATTACCATTCGACCTATCGCAGAAAAAGCTGCCTACAAAGGTCAGATACATGACTTTATCCTAGAGGCAAAGAAGGCCGTAAAGAAAGGCGGCCGCGTGATTGCAACAACACTCACAAAAAAAATGGCTGAGGACCTCAGCGAATATTTAAAGGGAGAGGGGATCAAAGCAGAATATCTCCACAGCGACATTAAAACTATTGAACGCATCCAAATCCTCACCGCGTTTCGAAAAGGGGAATTCGATTGTATTGTCGGCGTGAATCTTCTTCGTGAAGGGCTCGACCTCCCCGAAGTAACGCTCATCGGTATTCTCGATGCAGACAAAGAAGGTTTCCTACGATCAGAAACTGCGCTCATACAGATAATCGGACGCGCAGCACGCAACGTTCTCGGCCACGTCATACTTTATGCTGATGTGATGACAGGAAGCATTGAACGCGCGATAAGAGAAACCAACCGCAGACGTGCTGTTCAAGTAGCCTACAATAAAAAACACGGTATAACTCCAAAGACAATCATTAAAAAAATCAACGACATTACCGAGCACCTAACAACTGACCACATGAAGTCCGTGAAGTTTAATGTAGATATCGATGCTCAAGTATTTGCAAAGGACCCACAGAAACTAATCAAACTTAAAGAAAAGGAAATGTCGAAAGCTGTGAAAGAACTTGATTTTGAAACAGCAGCAATTCTTCGCGATGAAATAACGATTCTTAAAGAAAAATTCGGCGCCATGCCCCAAAAGAAAGAATTTACTGTAAAAAGAAAATAAAAATAAAATACTTGGTAATATTGCGTACCATTGCGTTTTTTAATATTAATGCTATATTTTGATTAGCAAATTTGACCTTTTTATAATCTCTATCGGAGGTAGCATGATTATTCGCTTAATTTTTAGGCTGTTACAAAGCGTAAGTTTCATTCTTCTTGTCTCTACGGGGATATTATTTTTGTTTTTTGGGATACCAGAGGGCACCACAAACGAAGAGCTGAAATGGGACTTTTTGTTTGTAGGTTCACTCGTACTTATCAAAACTTCTAGCGACTACGGGCTAATCCTTCTTAACTCTTGGGAAGAAGAGCGTAACTACGATAATATGATCGCTCGTGGACTCTTTTTAATTGTGGTACCAACTACGATAGCGGTATTGGGATTTTACAGAGCACACCAAGCAGCACCAGCAGTTTTTTCTGATGGACTGCTTTCTATGGCAGCAACAGGCACCTATCTTTACTTCATTGCCATGATCACCGCACTTCTCGCATCTGTGTATTTCATTTTGTGGGCTTACTCAAAACCTATCGGTTCGACAAAGCCCTTCTGATAAAGTCGACATTGCATCAAAAAGGCCCTCAAAGTGAGGGCCTTTGTTATTTTGACTTGCTTTTGCTAGTCTGTATCCATAGCCATGAAAGAACCAAAAAAAGAGAAGGAGCTTGAGAAGATTGTGGTCAAAGGCGCCCGAACCCACAACCTCAAGAATATAAACGTTGAAATTCCACGGAATACGCTCACGGTATTTACGGGACTTTCAGGTTCTGGAAAATCATCACTTGCGTTTGATACAATCTTCGCCGAAGGACAACGTAGATATGTTGAATCTCTATCCGCTTACGCACGTCAATTTTTAAACCAAATGCAAAAACCAGACGTTGACGAGATTACGGGTCTTTCTCCTGCGATTTCGATTGACCAAAAGTCCCACTCTTCTAATCCTCGTTCAACAGTTGCAACCATCACTGAGATTTATGACTATCTACGTGTACTTTACGCTCGCATCGGCAAACCGCATTGTCTTGTTTGCGGGGAAGAGATTAAACGCCTCGGTAATGAAGAGATCATCAACTTCATTATGGATGATGTAAAGACAGGTGCAGGCAAGGGAGCGACTTCTGTCAGGATTTTTGCACCGCTCGTCCGTGGCCGAAAGGGGGAGTACTATCAGCTTCTGTATGATCTTCTGGGAAAAGGATTCCTTATGGTCCGTGTTGACGGGGTTATGAAAAATCTTCGCGAGCAGATTGTTCTCTCAAAGACAAAGAAGCACGAGATAGATGTGCTTGTCGACGAGATACTTCTTGAAGATTTTAAGGGCAAGAATACCCATGGCCGTGAACGTCTTGGGGAATCTGTCGAAAAGGCACTCGATGAATCACAGAGTCTTGTTCGCATTGTCTTCACAAAAGAAAAAACTGACACAAAAGACACAATCATGTCTAACCGTTTTGCTTGTCCAAATGATGGTTTTTCATATCCAGAAATAGAACCTCGCCTTTTTTCATTCAACTCTCCGTATGGAGCCTGCCCTGCCTGCAATGGCCTTGGCTCAAAACATTTTTTTGGGAGCGAACCCTGTCCAGACTGCGAAGGCGCGCGCCTAAGAAAAGAGGCGCTCAATGTAACTGTCTCTGGGAAAAATATCGTTGATGTGACCCGTATGTCAATCAAGGACGCGGCAGAATTTTTTGACAGCTTAAAAATTTCACCTCGCGATAAAGACATCTCAGTTCCAGTTGTAAAAGAGATTGAAAACAGACTACGTTTCATGCTGGATGTGGGAATTGATTATCTCACACTAGGACGTCGAGCAAACACACTGTCCGGCGGGGAAGCACAACGCATCCGTCTTGCGTCCCAGCTTGGATCACGTCTCGTGGGAGCACTTTATGTTCTCGATGAGCCGACGATTGGGCTTCACCAGCGTGACAATGATCGCTTGATCAAAACACTTCAGAATCTCCGCGATATCGGTAATTCAATCATTGTTGTTGAGCACGATGAAGATACTATCTTTGCGTCCGACTATCTCGTCGATATCGGGCCAGGCGCAGGTGTGCATGGAGGAGAAGTCGTGGTGTCTGGGTACCTCGAGGAACTACTCACAAATCCAAAAAAATATAAGTCTCTTACCCTCGACTACCTGCGTGGCGACGCAAGTGTAGAGACTCCTAAGAAGCGCCGTGATGAAGACCGTGGACATCTACGCATCCGTGAGGGGTCAGCATTCAACGTACAACACCTGAACGCTGAGATACCTCTTGGCAAGCTTGTTGCAATCACAGGTGTTTCTGGATCTGGGAAATCAACGCTTCTCTACGAGATCATTCACAAGAATCTTCAAGCGCGTCTTGAGCACAAGTACCGAACGAACGACATCTTTAATTGCGAAAGTTTTACTGGTAGTGAATACATCTCCCGCGTCATTCTCATTGATCAGTCTGCAATCGGCCGTACACCGCGTTCAAACCCCGCAACGTACACTGGCTCATTCACCTTCATTCGAGATCTTTTTGCGGAGACTGAGGAAGCGCGCCTGCGCGGATGGGGACCAGGGAGATTTTCTTTCAACGTCAAAGGTGGACGATGCGAAACATGCCAAGGGAATGGAACAATTGCAGTCGAGATGCACTTTTTGCCAACCGTATATGTGACCTGTGATGTTTGTCGTGGAAAACGATTTGAAAAAGACACACTTGAGGTTAAGTACAAAAAGAAAAATATTTACGACATCCTCGAGATGACCGTGGAAGAAGCGCTCGCATTTTATGAAGACATTCCCTCTATCCACGATCGCTTGAAGACGTTGAATGAAGTTGGTCTCGGCTACTTGAAGCTCGGACAGTCTGCGACAACGCTTTCAGGCGGGGAAGCTCAGCGCGTAAAAATTTCTTCCGAACTCTACCGTCCTTATGCAGAACGAACCATCTATCTCTTGGATGAGCCGACGGTGGGGCTTCATTACGAGGACGTACGAAAACTCATCGAGATCCTCCAAAAACTCGTTGATAAAGGAAACAGCGTCTTCACAATCGAACACAACATGGATGTCATCAAGAACGCTGACTACGTGATCGATATCGGGCCAGAGGGAGGCAAGGGGGGAGGACAAATCGTTGCGCGCGGAACTCCTGAACAAGTGGCCTCGAATCCAAACTCATACACAGGACAGTACTTAAAAAAAGTATTGAAGAGAAAATAGAAAATTTCAACAGAACGGCATATGGAAAAATTAACCAAAAAACTTCCTGATAAGCCCGGTGTCTATATTTTTCGAGGGCAAAAACGGTCTATCCTTTATATTGGGAAGGCTACTTTTTTGCGTTCTCGAGTGCAGAGCTATTTTCGTAAAGACCTCATGGAGACACGTGGCCCAATCCTTGTGGGAATGCTTGAAACGGCGAGGACAGTAGACTTCATCGAAACCGATTCCGTCCTCGAGGCGCTTATCCTTGAAGCGTACCTCATAAAAAAACATTTACCTCCTTTTAATACCAGAGAGAAAGATAATAAAAGTTTTAATTATGTGGTTATCACCAAGGAAGAATTTCCACGTGTCATTACAATGCGCGGGCGAGAACTTGAAACTGACGCGTTAAAAATAAAATACTCATTCGGTCCTTTCCCGCATGGAAGCGCGCTCCGTGAGGCGCTCACCATCATACGAAAGATCTTTCCTTTTCGTGACAAATGCAAACCTAATTCTGGAAAGCCATGTTTTAATGCTCAGATAGGATTGTGTCCCGGGATTTGCTCGGGGAAGATCACGCGCAAAGAATACGCAAAGACTATACAGCGCATCAAACTTTTTTTTGAAGGTAAAAAGCAAACGCTTATGCGTGGAATTGAGCGCGACATGAAGCAATTAGCAAGAGAATTGAAGTTTGAAGAAGCGGGGAAACTCAAGAGAACACTGTTCTCATTGAATCATATCCAGGATGTCGCCCTGATCAAAGCTGACTTTGATCTGAAGAATGAGGCGCGAAAGAGAGGATATCGCATCGAGGCCTACGACGTGGCGCATATTTCTGGCACCAATACGGTCGGCGTTATGACGGTTGTTCTTGATGGCGAGGTGGTAAAAAGCGATTATCGGAAATTTAAGATCAAGACGAGCACCAATGACGACAATGCGAGCCTTCGAGAAACGCTTTCGCGACGGCTCGATCATCCGGAATGGCCTCTACCAAAACTAATCGTTGTAGATGGCGGAAAGGCACAAGTAAATACAGCGAGAAAAGTGCTAAACGATTCTGGAATTTTCTTGCCTATTGTAGGTGTGGTCAAAGATGAACATCATCGAGCTCGTGAGATCATAGGTGATACACATGCTCGCAAGGAACATGAGCGAGATATACTAATAGCAAACAGTGAAGCTCACCGATTTGCAATCGGATACCACCGAACAATACGAGGGAAGCTAAGCAAATAGCTCATCAACAACCGCCTTCACATCTGCTCCGTCTGCCTTACCAGCAAGTTCTTTCATTATTGCTCCAGTTAATTGTCCTGCCTTTGCTTTATCAGTGACTCCAAGTGACTGCTTTTTTTCAACTGCTACTTTTTTTATATCCTCACGTGACATTAGTGTAGGGAGATATTTTTCTAGAATTGCCAACTCTTCGCGCTCGCTCTCAGCTAGTTCAGGACGACCTCCTTTTTCAAATTGCTCAATAGAATCTTTTCGCTGATTTGAAAGACGCTTAATGACTTTGAGAACCTCATCATCAGAAAGAGTATCTTGAGGAGTCTTCCCTGTGGCGACGAGCTCGTTCATGAACGCCGATACCATGCCACGCACGACGCTGAGCCTGACCTTGTCTTTTGCAAGCATTGCTTGCTTGATCTCGCCTTTGATTTGTTCGTGTAGTGACATGAAAATAAATATTAGAAATAATACATTAAGTATATAGTTTTTTCGTCCATGCGGAAAGGTTGCTTATATTGTTTATTTGTGGTATTACATATTCAGTAGTTTATTATAACAAAGTACACAAAAGGAGTGTCCACATGAATACTGTACCTGAGTTGCTTGAAAAGAAGCGGAAACTTCAGCTTGAATTCGATGAGTCTTGTGAGAGATTTGATCAACTCATGAAAGATATCACCAAATGGATCATAATTGACGAACTGAATGGTCTATTCACGAGACAAGCTTTTGAAAACTGTGTTGCAATATGGCTCAACAACAGGGGTGAACGGGAGCACTTTTCTATCTTCAAAATACAGCTGAGCGAAGTTGCAAAAAAAGAATTTTCAGATTTACTAAAGTCTTTAGTGCGCCCTCGTGACATCTGCTCACAGAGCACAGAAAACACTTTTTTGCTTCTGACGATAGGGACCACTAGCGCCGATGCATTGAAGATCCAGATACGTCTTATGCAAAAGCTTGAAGTCTATCCTGTAATGATAGGGCATGCTTCAACCGACCTAGGCTTCATATCATGTCCAGAATTACTTGATGAAGCCCACAAAGATCTGGCATGGGATTTGCCAAAAGACCAAATTGAAGCGTAAACATTGTATTTTGCGGGGGGCTGATTAAATTCAGCCCCCCGTTCTTCATCTTGCTATTTCTGTAAAAGTCTGCTCTAATTAGACTAGATTTTTAGTTCCTACACAGGAGGCTCAAATGAGTGATGAAGACCCATGTTCCAACTGCACCCATTTTCAACTGCAGATAACAAAGCTCAAAAGCGAAAATAAGCGCCTCAAAGAAAGGCTCCAAAAAGCACTTGGCACTTGTCCTATGATTGGGCTATTGAACAAGTCCCGCATGATGAAGGAAATTGAACGAAATTTTTTGTTTTACGAACGAGGGATGCGCAAGAATCCAGATAACGAAGATAATCATTTTTCGATAATATTCATAGATATCGATGAGTTCACAAAGTACAATGAGATTAGTCATTTGTTTGCCGACAAACTCATTATTGAATTTGGAAATTACCTTAGTGACAATATCAGAAACATAGATCTTGTTGCACGATTCGGGGGTGATGAATTTTATATTCTCGCTCCTACAACATCAAAGGAACGAGCAGAAACATTGGCTTCAAAGATCCGATCCGGCCTTTCGCACTATGTTTTTGCACTTGATGAGATGCCAACTTACTTAACAGCTTCTTATGGAGTCGCCAGCACTTCTGACAAACTCTTAACTCCGTACGCGCTTGTAAGTAAGGCTGATGAGCGCATGTACAGGGAAAAGGCGAAAAAAAGACTTTCAATAAAGTAGTATACTTTTCTAAACAGGCCGTATAGCTACACGGCCTGTTTTATTTTTACCCTCTGTATAGTAGAATACACACATGGAACAAGAAATACTAAATCGCATCGCAAAACAAGAAGAGTTGTTAGAAAAAGTGTACGTTTCAGCTGAAAAAACGAGGATCTACTTTAAATGGACACTCATCGCTTCACTTGTGTTCTTTATTCTTCCACTCATCGGCCTCATACTCGTAATTCCTTTCTTCATGAGCACGATGAGCTCAGGTCTTCTTGGACTCTAATTCAGCATGTCTACATTCTTGCTTATTCTAATCGGACTCATCGTTGGCGCTTTGATAGCTATCATTTTTACTGCGTATCTTAGGAGAAGCACAAACAGATGGAGCAAGGAGCAAGAATCCCAACAAGACGGGCTCATGCTCATTCAAAATCAGATTAATAATTTTCAATCACAGCTCGGTGAATTCATGAAGAACGTAGACAAGAAAATGGGGGACTCTACCAAAGAAACTCAGCAAGCGGTGCATATGCAATTCAATGAGTCCCAAAAACTAATACGCCAAATCAATGAGCAAGTGGAGCGAAACCTATTGAATGTGGCAAAAGAAATGACAGCTGCAAATGAGACAAGTAAGCAAGTTCTCACGATCACTGACCAACTTCGAGATTTAGAAAAAGTCTTTAAGCACCAAAAGCAGCGCGGAAATCTCGGTGAGGCAGCGCTTGAGCTCATCCTCTCAAATATTCTGCCACCAAATGCTTATAAGCTTCAGCATCAGTTTAAAAATGGAGAAACTGTAGACGCAGTCATCATCACAAAAGATGGATTGATTCCTATTGATGCAAAATTTTCACTCGATAACTATAATCGCATCGTTAACGAGACAGATGAATCACGAAAAGAGGAGCTTGAGAAAGAATTTCGTAATGACCTCAAGAAACGCATTGATGAAACAGCAAAGTATGTAAGACCTGCGGAGGGAACACTACCATTTGCTTTCATGTTCATACCTGCTGAAGGAATCTACTACGACCTACTAGTCAATGACGTTGGAGCACTTAAGGTAAACACACGAAGTCTTGTTGATTACGCCTCAAATGAAAAGAAGGTTATTATTGTGTCACCGACTACATTTTCTGCTTATCTTCAATCTGTGCTATACGGATTTAGGGCATTCAAAATAGAAGAGTCTGCTCAGAATATCATTGGCCGTGTCGAAGAGCTTAGGAAACACCTGACTGCATATGAGGAGTATATGAAAAAGTTGGGTAATGCACTTGGCACAACTGTAAACCACTACACGACAGCTTACAAAGAACTAAAAAAGATCGACAAAGATGTTGTAAAGATTACAGGCGCATCAGCAGGTATTGACCCTCTACTTATAGACAAACCGCAACACCTTGATGATTAAATAAAAAAATCCCCAAGGGGTCGCTATAAAGGGGAGTAAATAGCGTCTCTTGGGGGCGGTCTATGATTGGACCAAGCTGAGAGTAGTAGGAAGCTACACTCTGTTTCAACTGCAACTCTACCCGAGCTGCAAGCAAAGGATAGCTTTATTATCTAAATTTGTCAAGTTTTTTAGTATTTATAGCAATATGAGAAATTTGACTAATTATTGATAAAGTGCTATAGTTGCACAGAAACAGTTCATTTAATAATCTTTGGGGGAAGAGATATGAAAGCGAAAAGACGGCAGGTTCATCCTTATTTGGCAACTATGACCAAGGTATATTTTGCAACATGGCTGGTACCAATATACGCCTGTATGGCTTATGTTGTTGTATGTTTGTTATTTTCCATCCCGCCTGAACATTACATTGGTATCATATTTGGCCTTGTTACACTTACGTTCCTGGTGACTGTTTATTTCCATTACCACATAAAAACAGACCATGAATACTCAAGACTTTCCGCTGAGGAACGGCTTACGATAGGTTGTTACAAGTTTTTGCGATACCAACGCTATTTGTTGCAATATGAGACATGCGCAGATAGATTCATCATGTTCTGGAATCCCCTTCGATTTATCAAATTCTCAAAGTAAATCATGAACCACTCTGGGCGCCTCTGTATAAAAGGGGTCCCTCAGGGTGGTTTTTTCTTTGTTTTTTCAGAATTTAGAGGATTTACCCATATACGCAATAAGGACTTGCAATTTTCAATATATCGTGTAGAATGTGGGAACTATGAATTTTGCAGTAATACAAACAGGTGGAAAGCAGTACAAAGTGGCTCCAGGCGAGACACTTACTATTGAAAAGCTTCCTCAGGAATTGAAGGTAGGGGACAAGATAATTTTTGATCAGGTTCTACTCGTTAACAATGACTCAAAGACTCTCGTTGGCGCACCGACCGTAACTGGCGCTACCGTAGAAGCTACTCTCACAGAAGAAGGTCGTGGGAAGAAAATAATCGTCATCCGCTATCGTCAAAAGAGTCGTTACTACAAGAAAAACGGACATCGTCAGCCATTTATGAAAGTAAAGATCGACGCAATCAAGTAAAAGAAAAAAACCGGCAGTGATGCCGGTTTTTGTTTTGTTTCAAGTTTTTAATCCTCCGTAATATTGGCAACCTTATGAGTGTCAGTCTTTTGTCCGCGAATGTCGTTCGCTTCAACGACTATACCGCTTTCAAATTCAGCAGAATCATAACAACTCTGATGAACGTGTTCATTGCCGACCAACCTCACTCTGTGCGCGTCAAAATCTACATCAGTTATTTCTTCAGAACAAATTCCGCAGAAGCACATGATACGCCCTCCTTTTAACAAGACCTTGTATAGAATATCTGGTAAATTGTGGTGGGTCAACAAAATCAACTACTTTTTTATTTTCATACGATGATATGCCCATCGAGCCCCACGAGACGTTTTTCGATCTCATGCTCGTTGAACGGAATATCGCCAAAGGGAAGATCTCTCCATCCATGCGGTCGTGCTGAATAATCGTGCCGTTCTGCTTTGCGATTTACCTCCTCTTTCTTGCGACGGTATGCACGCACCTCATACATAAAGAGAGCCATGCGCAGATGCTGTACCGCATCCATGGTCTCGAAGCAAGGAGTAATGTCGTTCAAATATATCGTGCGGTCGATGAGCACCCTGAGGACTTCTTGGGTTTGGAGTCCTGGCCACTCTTCATTATATTTGATAGCACCGCCTGACCTCTTGATAAACAACAAATGTTGTATGCATGGATTTTTGCCAATTTCCTTAAGTTCGTAAAGATGTCCCGGGTCAATGACTTTCAAGACCTACCTCCTTATAAGAATACAAATCTACTCCAACTATACAGATAAAAACCAAAGAGTCAAAGCTTGCTACCCACGATTTTTAAGCGCATGTTTCAAGGTATCGGCATCGGAATATTCGAGCTCGCTCCCAGTAGAAAGCCCTCGCCCAAGCGTTGTTATTGTAATCCCAAGCTCGGTCGCTTTCGAACCAAGAATCTTTATGATGTACTCGCGCGTAACGTCTCCTTCTGGGTTCGCAGAAAGCGCGAGAACGACTTCTGAAAGTCCTTCAGAGGCTCCATGCTCGATACGCAAAATGAGTTCTTTAATACGAATTCTTGATGCAGGGTCGCTCTCGAGAACGGGCACCACTCCTCCAAGAATAAAGTATCTGCCTTTCCAGCTTCCACCACGGTGAATGTTTTCAAAGTCTGTATCTTTTTCAACCACGAGAAGAATACTCGGATCAGCTTCTCCTCCGCAGATATCACAGGTTGAGTTATCGTTGCGACGTGGGAAAAATCTATAGCATGAGTCGCATCGCATAATACTAGATTTCAGCTCTTCGATTTCATGAATAAGACTTTCAACAAAACGGGGATTTTGCGCAAGAAGAAAATACACGAACCTTTTCGCTTGGCGTGTTCCTATTCCTGGAAACTTTGTAAATAATGTTGCAAGATTCTCGATTGAGCTCATACATATCGTCAGTTAAAAGTCGTCGACATTTCCTCCTCGGCTATTATTGCCCGCGCCGTGGTCATTACTTTTATCAATATTCAAGAATGTTGATTTTTCTTCATCAAAAAAGAGCTTAATGTAACCCGTAGGACCGTTTCTGTGCTTCTCAATCATGATCTCAGCGATATTTGTCTTTTCCATATTACGATCCTGCTTGTCTTCGCGGTGAATAAACATAACAACATCGGCGTCCTGTTCAATAGAACCTGAGTCACGAAGGTCTGAAAGCTTCGGTTTCCCACCACGGGACTCTACTGCACGAGAAAGCTGTGAAAGCGCTATGACGGGCACCTCAAGCTCTTTCGCGAGGCCCTTGAGGGAGCGCGAAATCTCGGTCACTTGGTTCACCATCGAGTCGTACTGTTTGGACGTCGTCATGAGCTGAAGGTAGTCAATGATGATGAGTCCGAGTCCATGCTCACGCTTGAGCTTTCGTGCCGCGCTACGCATTTTCATAATCGATGTGCCTGCTTGGTCGTCAATGAATATTGGTGCTTTGGAAAGCCTCTCAAGTGCGGAGCGTATCTGATCAAATTCTGAATCAAGACTGAGCTTTCCTGTACGGAGCTTCCATGCGTTAACACGAGCCTCTGCGGAGAGCATGCGATCCACAAGTTGTTGCGTATTCATTTCAAGAGAGAAAATACCTACAGGAATATTGTGCTGAATTGCAGCCTGGCGTGCGATGTCGAGTGCGAGCGTTGTCTTACCCATGCTGGGACGCGCAGCTAAAATGATAAGGTCGGACTTTTGGAGTCCTGACAGCAGATTGTCTAAATCATTGAACCCTGTAGGCACACCGCGAAGTTGTCCGCCTCCTTTGTGGATTGTATCGAGTCGCTCCCACGCTTCTTCCAGCGTATCTTTGAGCCCCACGAATTTTTTGGTTACGCCTGCTTCTGTGATAGAAAAAATCTTTTTTTCAGCGGCATCGAGAATGCTTTCAACTTCATCTATCTCATTATATCCGAGCTCTGAAATGTGTTCCGCCGCGTCAATGAGCGTGCGGAGGATATGTTTCTTTTGAATTATTTCCGCATAATGCTTTGTGTTCGTAGATGATGGAACTGCATCGACGAGCTCCGCGAGATAACTGCTTCCACCTGTGTTGTCGAGCTTGCCGAGCTCTTTCAAGCGCGACGACATCGAAAGAAGGTCGATCGGTTCACGTTTGCCATGAAGCTCGATCATCACGTCAAATATCAAGCGATGTTTTTCAACATAAAATGAATCGCGTGCGACGACATCAACGATGTCAAACATTCCCTCAGGACGAAGCATGATAGAGCCCAAGAGAGCCTTCTCGGTATCGATGTTTTGAGGGGGTATGCGAAGCGCTCGAGATTTGAATTGCTTTTCTGCCATATGGGCTATATTACCATACCGCTAGAACTTTCAAACGTTGAGAAGGGGAAGGAATAGTGGAAATCTTGGGGATACTGAACTTCAAGCTGAATTTGACTCAAATCTCTATATTTTTGCGACTTTTTGACCCTCTGGGAAATCTATGATCTCATAACCAAGCGTGCGCGCTTCGTCGCGAATTTTGTCAGATTCTGCCCAATTTTTTGCTTTTCTCACTTCTTCGCGCTTGCGTGCAAGTGCCAGTATGTTTTCAGGAATTTCTTCTGGTGCTTGATATGCGAGATTCAAACCAAAGATGCGGTCAAAGTCCAGAAGTGTAGCGGTTTTATCGGCAGGGGAAATGGTGGTGTCTTTTGCGACCTCCCATGCGAGCGCGAGCGCTTGCGGGATGTTGAGGTCGTCGGTAATAAATTCTACAAATCTTGAGCGATAGACTTCATCTACCTTTCCAATCACAGAACCGATATGATGCTTAAGTTTATCAAGAGAAATTTCCGCACCATGAAGTGCTTCCCATGTAAAATTCTGTTTTGATTTATAGTGCGAATTTAGGAAAAGATATCTTAAAGAAAGTGGATCAAATCCTTTCTCTTTGATGTCGGTGACAGTATAACTTGTACCTTCCGATTTTGACATTTTCTTGCCATCAACGAGTAAGTGTTCATTGTGCATCCAATAATTTGCGAGTGGCTTGCCTGTCAAAGCCTCGCTCTGTGCAATCTCGTTAGTATGATGAATTGAGATATGTTCAATACCACCCATATGAATATCGATTGTGTCGCCCATGAGGCTCCTGATCATCGCAGAGCACTCTATGTGCCATCCAGGGAATCCTTCTTTATCGCTAAAGGGATTCGCCCATGTCTGAAGTGCGTGCTCATGAACTCCCGCTTTGAAGAACCAGATGGCAAAATCGGCAGGGTTTCTTTTTTCTGGATCGCTTACCGAGCCATGTCCAGCATCCTCAATGTTCTTTTCTAAATTCTGATGCGAGAGACGTGTATAGTCTTTTGCTTTTGAAATATCAAAATAAACCGCAAGGGGAGTAACGTATGCAAAATCTTTTTCTATGAGAGTCTTGATGAAGGCGATCATCTGTGAAATGTGCTCGGTTGCCTTCGGACGGTGATATGGCGTTAATGTATTTAAAGAAGCTAAATCTTCCTCAAAAATACTGATATATTTTTCTGCTATTTCTGTTGGTGTTTTTCCTTCTCGGAGCGCTCCCTTTTCCATTTTGTCTTCGCCTGCGTCTTCATCGCTAGTCATATGCCCAACATCGGTATAATTTCTTACAAATTTAACCTTAAAACCATCGTAGTCAAACATGCGAACAAGAAGGTCAGCCATGACCATGGCGCGCATGTTGCCGATGTGTTGTGTCCAATACACCGTCGGACCGCATTGATATATACTTATTTCTTCTGGAATAATCGGTTCGAGTGTCTCTTTTTCACGAGAAAGTGTATTAAATAGTCGTATATTTTTTACATCCATTTTTTGTGGAACTTAAAGTAAGCAAACAGACACATCGCAACAAATCCCATAAAGCCAATGATCAACCAAAAACTGTTAGGAGTATTTGCAAGTGGAATTGTGTTCAAACTCATGCCGAAAAGCTGTCCAATAAAAGTAAGGGGAAGTATTATAAAAGCTGTTACCGTGAGCGTCTTCATAATCTCTGTAGTTTTTGACGTAAGGAGTGAGTCGTTGGTGTCACGAAGCTCGAGAAGGGTCTCGCGGTGACCGTCCAGAACAGAGGAAATCCTATAGTATCCTCCAATAATTGCGCGAAGATGGTATGAGAAATCCTGTCCGAAGAATTTGTTTCCAGCTAATTCAAAAGATTCCAAAACTTCCTTGTGCGGACGAAGTGTTTGTTTGAAATTCAAAAGATCGCGATTGAGATGAGAAATGGATGTGACCATATCGCGCTCCTTTCCGCTAAAGATCTTTTTTTCAATACCAGTAAAGTCGTTGCCGATATGCTCAAGCTCGCCGTCAAGCATTTTGTAAAATTCTTTGAGAAGATAAAAGAGAAGATACCCCGCATGATCCCCGATATTTGATTTTTCAAGAATAGAGTTCATCTCAAAAACTTTTGCAAATCGGTGAAGTTCCTCTACAGGACCATAGTGTGTGGTGATAAGAAAGTTTTTACCAACGACAAAATCAATTTCTTGATCATGCCCTCCATCGTGCTTGTGGGTGATAGATGGGAAATGAAGGATAAGATATATGAGGTTATCATAAAGATCTACTTTTGGGCGAAGGGTAGGAGCGAGGAGCTCATCTGCAACGAGCGGGTGGATATCAAACTCATCCATGAGAAGCCTGACCTCTTCTACAGTGGGCGCTTCAACGTCGACCCACACGAGGTCCTTGTATTTGTAACGAGAAATCATATTTGAGGTCCCTAAAGTATACCACGTAGACAAATACGCTACAAATTTTTTCAGATGCTTAAAATAATGTATACTGTTCACAATGATTGACCCCGTAAGAAAGTTCTGTAATACTGTCGAAATGAAGAAATTACGCAAATATTCGCTGAAGAAGTCGTTTCTCACTACGCTCGCCATTGTCGGTGTCGTGATCGCTTTTGGGATGGGCATGTTTGTCCAAAAAAAGATTGATGTCCAAAAGTTAATTTCGAATATTCCCAGCTCGCATGTCCTTACCGCAGAAACAGGGAATATAGACATGGAAACATTCATAAAAACGTATGATATTTTGAATATGAAATTTATTCCAACAACCGCATCTTCAACCATTCCTACGAATGACGAAAAAATATATGGAGCAATCGAAGGACTCACCGCTTCATACGGCGATCCTTACACTGTTTTTTTCCCGCCAAAAGAATCTGCAGAGTTTGCCGAAGAGGTTCGAGGTGATTTTAGCGGCATCGGTCTAGAAATTGCAATAAAAGACGAGATGTTAACTGCTGTTTCACCACTCAAAAATTCTCCAGCAGAACAAGCAGGGATAAAACCCGGAGATGTAATAGTAAAAATAGATAATAAATTTACAACAGGTATCTCGGTCGAGGAAGCGGTGAGCCGTATTCGCGGACCAAAAGGCACCACGGTTGTCCTCACTATAAGAGAAAACGGGTCTGCCCACGAAGTCTCCATAAAACGCGATATCATTAATATCCCCGTGCTCGACACCAAGCTTCGCGACGATGGGGTTTTCGTCATTTCACTCTATAATTTTTCCGCAAATTCACCTGAATATTTTCGCAACGCTTTGCGTGAATTCGTTCTGTCGGGGTCGGATAAGCTCATACTCGATCTCCGCAATAATCCGGGAGGATACCTCGAGTCCTCAGTCGATATGGCGAGCTGGTTCTTGCCGGTTGGCAAAACTGTCGTAATCGAAGACGAAGGAATAAATGCGGACCAAAAAGCACTGCGCAGTAAAGGGTACGATATTTTTAATAGCAATTTAAAGATGACAATTCTGATTAATGAGGGTTCAGCGTCGGCTTCGGAAATTCTTGCTGGGGCACTTAATGAGCACGGAATCGCAAATCTCGTTGGAGAAAAAAGTTTTGGGAAGGGTTCTGTTCAGGAACTTATCGAAATCACCCCGGAAACTTCTCTCAAAGTTACGATAGCGCGCTGGCTCACACCAAATGGTCACTCAATATCTGAAAATGGACTTGAGCCTGATGTTAAAGTAGAGTTCACGAAAGCAGATATTAAGAACAAATATGACCGACAATTAGAAACGGCGGCAAAAATATTACTCGCTAACTAAAAATCCATGAAAATAATTTTCCTAAAAGACATTGCTCACACGGCACGAAAATATGAAGTTAAAGAAGTTGCAGACGGATATGCGAAACACCTCATCGCGACGCGCGTAGCAGAGCCAGCAACAGCGGAAACTCTCTCACGCATTGAGAGGAAGCGAGCGACCGATATGACACAGAAAAAAGTTCATGCTGATCTGCTTTTGAAAAATCTCGAGGGTTTGAAGGGAGCTGTCATCACGCTCAAAGGTAAAGCGAATGAAAAGGGACACCTCTTTGCAAGCATCCACAAAGAAGAGATTATTGCGGAGCTCAAGCGCACAACGCGCCTTGATATGCATCCTGATTTTATTCTGCTCGGCAAACCTTTAAAGGAAGTGGGGACGTTCGAAATACCCGTACGCGTAGGAGATCACTCTGCGACATTTACTATTGTGGTAGAGGCTATTTAAGCCTAAAATTGTTTATAACTATCTCGATCAATATTCGGCAGTTACGATATTGTGTACACTTTAACTCTTGTGTGTGCAATAACGTGATCTATGAGGGGAAACAAAAAAAATAGCCCGTAATGAAGACGGGCTATTAACAAAAAGTGGGCTTTAAATTTTACCCAAATGTTTGTCGATTTCTACGTTGACTTTGCACATATCGATATTCGTGCTTGGAAGTACATCTCGATTAGGAACAAGATTGGAGCCTAGATACTTAAGCTGAAGCTTTCTCCCCAATTTTTGTTCTACTGCACGTTCTACGTTCAGTACGCTCATAGAATCCGTTATTGTCAGCCCAGTAACTTCTTTGAAAAAGTCTCCTGATCTTCTTTGTTTACTTTCAACAACAAGAATTGATTTCATCGGCACATCCTTGAAAGAAATTAAAAATCATAACGTTCGCCTCTTAGAGGACACTTTTAATTGCCTTAGTGACGGCGTCAAAACGTGCATTTGACGGCAGTTTAGTATTTTCTGTCCTGGTGTCGCCGTCATTGGGGTCTGGGTTTTTGCGTGCTATTCTTAGGCTGTTTTGTATCGCGGGTGAATTCATCAACGCTCGAAACCTTTCTCTTGCTCCTGTGCGTTCGGCTTCATTCATGATGCCTCCTTTAATATGAGGAAACTTCTTGGCACTCGTTTCAAAAAGATTTCGGTGTTCAATAGTACCCTTTCAGCTGGGTTGTCTAGTTCACACCTAGAAAGTGGTGTCGTGATGTCGGTCTGCATTGTACCTAGGACTTCTTCCCAGAGACTTCTCTGACTCTCAATGATATCGTTAGTAGGCCTGATTGAGTTATTCATTGTGCTCCCTTTTAATGGTGATGGTTGTGAACGTGCGACTATTCCTATTTAAGATTAGCATAGATGATCCTGTGACAAAAGTGACCCATCCGTAGATGGGTCACTGGGCTTATGCTGAAACCCTCGTTAATTTTCTACTCCGAGAGGAATGGGCCTCCTTCGTTTGTTGAAAAACGCTCCTGGTATTTCCATCAACTCCTTGAGGTTCGAAGGGGTGTCATCCACAAGTCTTTCCACAGGAACCCCTAGCTGTTTTGCTAGGTTATCCATAAAGGTCTCGCCGTGAGACTCTTCAAATTTTTTTGCAAACGCAAGTGTGTCATCACGATGACTGTTAATCAGAGCATCAATCGCAAGTGGTAGGACAAGTTTCATAAAAACTCCTTATAAGTTGCTGGATTAATACAAAAAACTTTGATTATCCTCGAACAAGGATTGGCTGAACTGCGAGCAAAAGCCTGCGCTGGAGTCTCTTTATTTCATTTTT